>NZ_JBHUWC010000113.1:0-13337 GCF_042670225.1 Isoptericola sp. NPDC057191
GCCCGCCCCTTCGTCGTGAGGGCTGGGCTGGGCGGAGGCCTCAGGAGGCCGTGGCGCTCGGCACGTAGTCCTTGTACTCCGGGAGCGTGCCGTCCATGACCGGCAGGAAGAAGTCCTGGTCGACCCCGGCCCCCGAGAGGGTGGCGTCGAGGTCGCCGCCCGGCTGCGCGGCGACGGCCGCGATCTGCGGGTCCTCCACCTGGGCGCCCTCCTGGTCGGCGTTCAGGTAGATGGTGCCGCCGGCAGGCACGGTGACCGACAGCGGGTCGGCGCCCTCGGCCGTGAGGACGACGTCGACGTCCTCGGCCGAGTCGTTGGCGACCGCGCCGAGCAGGTTGCCGGGCTCGCCCTCGCCCTCGCTGACGACCATGAGGTTGATGCCGCGCACCTGGTCGGTGAGGTTGACGCGCACGCCGTCGGACGGCGCGTACGGCTTGGTGGTGATCGTGGGGGAGCAGGCGGCCAGCAGCAGGGCACCCGCCATGACGCTGGCGGCGGCGACGGTGCGTGCGGGGCGGGCGGAGCGGGACACGTGCTCTCCTTCGAAGGCGTCGGCTCGCGGCGCGGGTGGCGTCGCGGGCGCGGGAATCAGCGGTCCTCCCGCGCTGAGCAGGGGAGGAGCAGGCCCGCAGGGGGCCCGCAGACATCCTAGCGAGGCCCGGCACGTGGTGCGTCCCTGGGTGCGCTACCAGCGCTCTGACCTGCGAAGACGTGGGTCGAGACAGGGCGTCGAGGGGGTCGCGGGCAGGGGGGTGTCAGCGCCCGCGTGATAAGATCGTCGACTGGGAAAGGGGACATCTGCAGATGACGTTCACAGTAGGCGAGACGGTTGTCTACCCGCATCACGGCGCCGCGCTGATCGAGGAGATCAAGACGCGGAAGATCCGTGGCGAGGAGAAGATGTACCTCAAGCTCAAGGTCGCCCAGGGTGACCTGACCATCGAGGTCCCGGCGGAGAACGTCGACCTCGTCGGCGTGCGCGACGTGGTCGACCAGCAGGGGCTGGACCGCGTCTTCGAGGTGCTGCGCGCGCCGTACACCGAGGAACCGACCAACTGGTCGCGCCGGTACAAGGCGAACCTCGAGAAGCTCGCGTCCGGCGACGTGATCAAGGTCGGCGAGGTCGTGCGCGACCTGTCGCGCCGTGACGCCGACCGCGGCCTCTCGGCAGGCGAGAAGCGCATGCTCGCCAAGGCTCGCCAGATCCTCGAGTCCGAGGTCGCGCTCGCCGAGGGCGTGGACGAGGCGAAGGCCGGCGCCATCATTGACGAGGTTCTCGCCTCCTGAGGCACCCGTCACCAGCGCTGCACGACGGCGACCCCCGGCTCCGGCCGGAGGTCGCCGTCGTCGTTCCGGTACCGTGACGCCGTGACGACGCTCGCGATCCTGACCGCCGCGGGGTCCGGGACCCGGCTCGGCCGCGACCTCCCCAAGGCCCTGGTGACGCTGGGCGGCTTCCCCCTGGTGGTCCACGCCGCGCGGAGGCTCGCCTCGTCCGGCGTCGTCGACTCCCTCGTCGTCACCTGCCCCGCCGGGCTGGACGCGGCGGTGCGGGACGTCGTCGCGCAGGACCCCCACGTCGCCCTCCCGGTCCGTGTGGTCGAGGGCGGAGCCACCCGGCAGGCGTCCGTCGCGGCCGGGCTCGCGCTCGCCGGGCCCGACGACGACGTCGTCCTCGTGCACGACGCCGCCCGCCCCCTGGCCCCGCCGCAGCTCGTGCGCCGTGTGGTCGAGGCCGTCCGCGCCGGCCACCGCGCCGTGGTCCCCGGCCTCCCCGTCACCGACACCGTCAAGCGCGTCGCCGCCGGACCGCCGGCGGCCGGCGGCCTCGCCGTCGAGCGCGTCCTGGAGACGCCCGACCGCGCGCTCCTGCGGGCCGTCCAGACCCCGCAGGGCTTCGACCGGGGGCTCCTCGTACGGGCCCACGCGGCGGGCGCCGCCCGCGCGGGGGCCGAAGGCCTCGCAGCGACCGACGACGCCGGCCTCGTCGAGGCGCTGGGCGAAACCGTGCACGTCGTCGCCGGTGACGCCGCGGCCCTGAAGATCACCACCGAGCGCGACCTGCTGGTGGCCACCCTGCTGCTCGAGGAGGAGTCGTGACCGTCCTGCCCCGCACCGGCCTCGGGGTCGACGTGCACGCGTACGCCCCGGAGGGCTCGGACCGTGAGCTGTGGCTGGGCGGGCTGCGCTGGCCGGGCGAGCGCCCGCTGGCCGGCCACTCCGACGCCGACGTCGCGGCGCACGCCGCCGCCGACGCCCTGTTCTCCGCGGCCGGCATCGGCGACCTGGGCACCCACTTCGGCACCAGCGAGCCCGAGTGGGCCGGTGCCGCCGGGGCGACCCTGCTGGCCGAGGCCGCGCGCCGCGTCCGGGAGGCGGGCTTCGACATCGGCAACGTCGCCGTCCAGGTGATCGGCAACCGGCCCAAGGTCGGGCCCCGTCGCGCCGAGGCGGAGGCCGCCCTGAGCGCGGCCGCGGGCGCGCCCGTGTCGCTCAGCGCGACGACGACCGACGGGCTCGGGCTCACCGGCCGGGGCGAGGGCGTCGCGGCGATCGCCACGGCGCTCGTCGCCCCTCGGTCCGCCTAGCCCGCACCGCTCGTCCGGGGGTCGGCGGTCGCGTCGGCGTACGGGGCAGGGCACCCCGCGTCGGGGGCGTCCGGGCGCAGCTCGTAGTGCCACGGCTCGTTGGCGTACACCGGGCACAGCCCGTACGCGGCGCCGTGCCCGGCCAGCCACACCGTGCCGCCGTTCTGCGCCAGGTCGACGGCGTCCCCGGTCACGTGCGACGACGTGTCCGCCGGGGCGACCCACCGGGCGGCCGCGGCAGCCGAGCCGTACTGGGCGACCGCCTCCCGCAGCAGCTGGGCCTGGTAGTTGCGCGACCGCCAGCCGCTGTTGACGACGAACGTGACGCCGTCCTCCTCCGCGGCCGTCGCCGCCTGCTCCAGGGCGGTGCGCAGCGCGGGGGCGAGGTTCGCCAGGGCGGGGAGGTCGTCGTCGAAGACCGTCGTGCCGCTGGGGACGGTCCCGTCGTCCTCGCCCGCCCTCTCCGCCCGGCCGTCGTGCTCGGGCCGCCCCGCCGGGACGCCCGCGGGCGACGCGGACGTGCGCGCGACGGAGGCGGCCGGCGGGTCCGGCTGGCAGGCGGCGACGCCGGCCGCGACGGCGACGGCGGTCAGGACCGCGAGGGCGGCCGACGGCGTGGGGCGGGACGGACGGGCGGGGGACGGGGCGGTGCCGGTGCGGAACATGTCCCCAGTCGAGCGGGGGCACCGTTGCCGGCGCGTATGCGCTCCTCGATACGCGGACGATACGCGCCCGTCCGTAGCATCGAGGGCATGCGTGTGCTGATCGTCGAGGACGAGCCGTACCTGGCGGAGGCCGTCCGTGACGGGCTGCGCCTCGAGGCCATCGCGGCCGACGTCGCCGGCGACGGGGACACCGCGCTCGAGCTGCTCGACCTCAACACCTACGACATCGCCGTGCTCGACCGGGACGTCCCGGGGCCGTCCGGCGACGAGATCGCCGCGCGGATCGTCGCGTCCGGCACGGGGACGCCCATCCTCATGCTCACGGCGGCGGACCGCCTCGACGACAAGGCGTCCGGCTTCGAGCTCGGCGCCGACGACTACCTCACCAAGCCGTTCGCGATGCGGGAGCTGGTGCTGCGGCTGCGGGCGCTCGACCGGCGACGCGCGCACGTGCGGCCACCGGTGCGGGAGCTCGCCGGCCTGCGGGTGGACCCGTTCCGCCGGGAGGTCTACCGGGACGGGCGCTACGTCGCGCTCACGCGCAAGCAGTTCGCCGTGCTGGAGGTCCTCGTCGCGGCCGAGGGCGGCGTCGTGAGCGCGGAGGAGCTGCTGGAGCGGGCCTGGGACGAGAACGCCGACCCGTTCACCAACGCCGTGCGCATCACCGTCTCGGCGTTGCGCAAGCGGCTCGGGGAACCGTGGGTGATCGCCACCGTGCCGGGGGTCGGCTACCGGATCGACGCCATGTCCGTCGACGACGCGGGGACGGTCGAGGCGCCGGCGCCGGCCGACGGGGCGGGGCGTGGCTAGGCCGCGCGGCCCGAGCGTCCGTCTCCGGCTCACGCTCAGCTATGCGGGCTTCCTCATGGTGGCGGGCGCGCTGCTGCTCGCCGTCGTGTGGGTGTTCCTGCTGCGCTACGTGCCGGACGCCCCGATCATCACCCGGGGCGGCCTCGGGAGCCCGTTCGTCCCCAACCGGTCCGACCTGCTGCGCGCCTTCGGTCCCAAGGCGGCCTGGGCGCTGGTCGCCCTGCTCGTCGTCGGCCTGCTCGGCGGCTGGGTCCTCGCCGGCCGGATGCTCGCCCCGTTGACCCGCATCACGGACGCCACGCGCCAGGCGGCGGCGGGCTCGCTCGCGCACCGGGTCCGGCTGCCCGGCCGGCAGGACGAGTTCCGGGAGCTCGCCGACGCCTTCGACGACATGCTCGCGCGGCTCGAGGCGCAGGTCGCCGAGCAGCAGCGGTTCGCCGCCAACGCGTCCCACGAGCTGCGCACCCCGCTCGCGATCACGCAGGCGCTCCTCGACGTCGCACGCCGGGACCCGGGCCGGGACACCGAGGAGCTCCTCGCGCGGCTCGCCGACGTCAACTCCCGGGCGATCGACCTCACGGAGGCGCTGCTCCTGCTCAGCCGGGCCGACCGGGGGTCGTTCGCGAGGGAGCGGGTGGATCTCTCCCTCGTCGCGGAGGACGCGGTCGAGACGCTCCTGCCCTTCGCCGACGAGCGCGCCGTCGCCCTCCGGGTGAGCGGCGAGGCGGCCCCGGCCGTCGGCTCGCCCGCGCTCCTGCTGCAGCTGGCCACGAACCTCGTGCACAACGGGATCGTCCACAACCTGCCGAGCGGGGGCACGGTCGAGGTCGCGACCGGGGTCCGCGCCGGGGAGGTCGTGCTCACGGTCGAGAACTCCGGCGAGAAGCTCGACCCCCAGCTGGTCCCCACCCTCACCGAGCCGTTCCAGCGCGGCGCCGGGCGCACGCGCGGCGACCACGGCGGCGTCGGGCTGGGCCTGGCGATCGTCCGGAGCATCACCGCGGCGCACCACGGTGCCCTCAGCCTCGCCGCCCGCCCGGACGGCGGCCTCCGGGTGACGGTCCGGCTGCCGGCGGCGGGCGTCGTCCCCGCCTGGCCCGCCCGCTGACCTGGCGGCGGGGCGGCTACCCCTGCGGGACGCCGAGGACCGTGTCGGTGTAGTCGTTCCGGAAGACGCCGTCGGGGTCGACGGCGGCGCGCACCCGGGCGACGTCGTCCAGCGGGTAGTGGTCGCCCAGGTACTCGGCCGTGCGGGTGTGCATCTTGCCCCAGTGCGGGCGGCCGCCCGCCGCGACGAAGATCTGCTCCGCCGCGCTGAAGTACCGCTGGTACGGCATCGGCGCGTACTGGTGGACCGCGACGTACGCCGTCTCGCGGCCGTGGGCCGTGGACAGCCACACGTCGTCCGGGGCGGCGAACCGCACCTCGACGGGGAACGGGACGGGCTCGCCGGAGGCGCGCAGCCACGCGTCCAGGTCGTCGAGCACGCCCCGCAGGGCGGCGCGCGGCAGGGCGTACTCCATCTCCACGAACCGCACCCGCCGGCGCGTGACGAACACCTCGGCCGACGGCGCCACGTACGTCTTCGCGCCGAGCACCCGGGCGCTGACCGCGTTGAGCCGCGGCACCAGGCCGGGCGCAGCCAGCGCGAGCCGGTTCACCACCTCGAAGGCGCCGTTCGAGAGCACCTCCTCGTCGAGCAGCGCGCGGGCCCGGGCCCCGGCCGTGCGGACCGCGCCGCGGGCGCCGGCCCGGCCGGCCGACCACGCCTCGACCTCGTCCGCCGTCGCCCGGTTGTTGCGCTTCGTCAGGGCCCGGCGCGTGCCGGGGAACCAGTAGAACTCCGCGTGGTCGTTGTCGTCGACGTACTCGTCGAGCTGCTCCAGCACCCGGTCCAGCGGCCACGGCTCCTCCTGCGCGCGCAGCCAGAACGCGGGCACCACCTCGAGGGTGACGGCGGACAGGACGCCCGCGACGCCGAGGCCGAGCCGGGCCAGCTCGAACAGCTCGCGCTCCGGGGTGCCGGCCGCCGCCGCGTCGCTCGCGGACCGCACCGCGCCGTCCGCGCCCACCACCCGCACGCCGCGCACCTGCGTCGCGAGGCCGCCGAGGCGCGCGCCCGTGCCGTGCGTGCCCGTCGAGACGGCACCTGCGACGGACTGCCGGTCGATGTCGCCCAGGTTGCGCATGGCGAGCCCGAGGGAGGCGAGGAGCCGGTTGAGGTCGTGCAGCCGCGTGCCCGCGCGCACCGTCACGAGGCTGGTGCCGTCGGGCTGCGGCACGACCGCCTCGACGCCGCTCAGGTGGTCGAGGCTCAGGTGGAGGCCGTCGGTCACCGCCGCGGCGGTGAAGGAGTGCCCGGCACCCATCGCGCGCACCCGCGAGCCCTGGGCCGCGGCGCCCGCGACGACGGCGGCGAGCTCGCCCTCGTCCCGCGGCGCGACCCGGCGGGAGGGCTGCCAGCTGTGCGTGCCGCCCCAGGTGCGCAGCGGGGCCTCGGACGTGCGGGGAGCCGGTGTGCCGGCGACGGTGCTCGGATTCACGCGCACACTCTGCCACGGGCGGCCGCTCGCGCGGATCCGCCGTCGGGAGGATCCCAGGGCGGTCGGCACCCGTGTAGCGTGCGGCCATGACCCAGACGGAGCGGCTGGCCCGCGCGACCGCGCACCTGCCCGCGCCCGTGGCGGTGGTCGACCTCGACGCCTTCGACGCCAACACGGCCGACCTGCGCCGCCGCGCCCGCGGGGTGCCGGTGCGGGTGGCCAGCAAGTCGGTGCGCGTGCGGTCCCTGGTGGGCCGTGCGCTCGACGCCGGCTTCCAGGGCGTCATGGCGTTCTCCCTGGCCGAGGCCCTGTGGCTCGTCCAGGAGGGCACGTCCGACGTCCTCGTCGGCTACCCGACGGTGGACACCGACGCGCTCGCGCGGCTCGCCTCCGACGTCCGCGCCCGGCGCGAGATCACCCTCATGGTGGACGACGTGGCGCAGCTCGCGCTGCTGGACGCGGCCCTGCGCGCCGCCGCGCCGGTCGGCTCCGGCGCGTCGTCCGGCGCGCTGCCCGACGTCGCCGTCTGCCTGGACGTGGACGCCTCGCTGCGCCTCGACGTCGGCCCGCTCCAGCTGCACCTGGGCACGCGCCGGTCCCCGCTGCGGACGCCCGGGAACGTCGCGGCGCTCGCCCGGCGGGTCGAGGCGCTGCCCGGCGCGCGCCTGCGCGGCCTGATGTTCTACGAGGCGCAGGTCGCCGGGCTGCCCGACACCAACCCGGCCGTCCGGATGGTCAAGCGGCTGTCCGTGACGGACCTGGACCGGCGTCGTGCCGAGGTCCGCGACGCGGTGCGCGCCGCCGTCGGCCACGACGTGCCGCTGGTGAACTCCGGCGGCACGGGGTCGCTCGAGACGTCGTCGGCGGGCCCCGCCGTCACCGAGGTCACCGCCGGCTCCGGGCTGTTCGTGCCCGGCCTGTTCGACGGGTACCGGGCGTTCGACCCGCGCCCCGCCGCCTTCTTCGGGCTGGACGTCGTCCGCCTGCCCGCGCCCGGCTGGGCCACCGCGTTCGGCGGCGGGTACGTCGCCTCCGGGCCGGCGGGGCGCTCGCGCCTGCCCCGCGTCGCGACGCCGGGCTGGTCGCTCACCGGCACCGAGGGCGCGGGCGAGGTCATGACGCCGCTGCGCCGCCGGCGGGGAGCACCGCCGCTCGCCGTCGGCGACCGCGTCTGGCTGCGCCACGCGAAGGCCGGCGAGCTCATGGAGCGGTTCGACGTCGTGCACCTCGTCCGCGGCGACGCGATCGTCGAGACGGTGCCGACCTACCGCGGCGAGGGCCGCACCTTCGGCTGAGCGCGGGGTCTCGCGCCGCCCGCCGCCGGCACGCCACGATGGGCGCATGAGCACCCAGCACGGCGACGTCGTCGCCGCAGGAACGCCGCGCGTCCGACGCATGGTCGGGCGCGACCCCGGTGCGGGGCACCGCACCGCGACCCCCCTCGAGCTGCTCTTCGACCTGACCTTCGTCGTCGCGTTCGGCGTGGCGGGGGACGAGGGCGCCCACCTCCTGGCGGAGGGGCACGTCGAGGCGGGCCTCGTCGGGTTCGGCTTCGCCATGTTCGCCATCTGCTGGGCGTGGATCAACTTCTCGTGGTTCGCCTCGGCGTTCGACACCGACGACTGGGTCTACCGCCTCACCACGATGGTGCAGATGATCGGCGTGATCGTCCTCGCCCTCGGGCTGCCCGTGATGTTCGACTCGCTGGACGAGGGCGGGCGGGTGCACAACGAGGTCATGGTCGCCGGGTACGTCGTGATGCGGCTCGCCATGCTCGTGCAGTGGCTGCGGGCCGCGCGGCAGGCGCCGCGCTACCGGCGCGCCTGTCTCGGCTACGTGTGGACGCTCGTCGTCTCGCAGGTGGGGTGGATCGTGCTCGCGGTCGCACCGGTCTCGCAGGGCCTCTTCTTCCTGGCGGGAGCGCTGCTGGTGGCCGTCGAGATGGGAGGACCGTACGTCTCGGAGCGCCTCGTGCCCGGCGACGGGCAGAGCACCCCGTGGCACCCGCACCACATCGCCGAGCGCTACGGCCTGCTGGCGATCATCACGCTGGGGGAAGGCGTCATCGGCACGGTCGCGACGCTGTCCGCGGTGGTGGGGCACGGCGACGGCTGGACGCTGGACGCCGTGCTGGTCGCGGTCGCCGGCACGGCCCTGACGTTCGGGCTGTGGTGGACCTACTTCCTCACGCCCGCGGGCGAGCTCCTGGAGGCGCACCCGGAGCGGTCGTTCCTGTGGGGCTACGGCCACATCGTCGTCGTCGCCGCCCTGGCCGCCACGGGCGCGGGCCTGCACGTCGTGGCCTACGGCCTGGAGGGAGAGTCCACCCTGAGCCCGGTGGGCACCCTCCTCGCCGTCGTCGTGCCGATCCTCGTGTTCCTCCTCTCCGACTACGTGACGTTCTGGGGCCTGGCGCGCACCGTCGACCGGCTGCACCTGTCGCTGCTCGTCGGCGGCGTCGTCGTGCTCGCCCTCGCGGTGGCCGTGGTCGCCGCCGGCGGCCCGACCGCCGTCGGGCTCCTGCTCGCCGCGCTCGCACCGGCCGTCACCGTGGTCGGCTACGAGACCGTCGGCCACCGGCACGTCGCCGCGCTGCTCGGCCGCGCCCTCGACCAGGGGGAGGAGAGGGCCGGCCGGTAGGCTGGACCGGTGAGCCTGCGCCTGTACGACACCGCGACGCGCGACGTGCGCGACTTCGTCCCCCTGAACCCGGGCGAGGTCGGCATCTACCTGTGCGGCGCCACCGTCCAGGCTCCGCCGCACATCGGCCACCTCCGTCCCGTGATCGCCTTCGACATCCTGCGCCGCTGGCTGGAGCGCTCCGGCCTGCGCGTCACCCTCGTGCGCAACGTCACCGACATCGAGGACAAGATCCTCGCGAAGGCCGCCGCGGCCGGCGTCGAGTGGTGGGCGCACGCCGCCACCCACGAGCGTCTGTTCAGCCGCGCCTACGACGCGCTCGGCGTCCTGCCGCCCACGTACGAGCCGCGCGCGACCGGGCAGGTGCCCGACATGGTCGAGCTGATGGAGCGCCTCGTGGAGCGTGGGCACGCGTACGCGTCCGGCCCCGGCGACGTCTGGTTCGACGTCCGGTCCTGGCCCGCCTACGGCGAGCTCACGAAGCAGCGCCTGGAGGACCTCAACCCCGAGCCGGCCGACGGCGACACGGTCGCCGCCGCCAAGCGCGACCCGCACGACTTCGCGCTGTGGAAGGCCCCCAAGCCCGGCGAGCCCGCCACCGCGTCGTGGGAGACACCGTTCGGCCGGGGCCGGCCCGGCTGGCACCTCGAGTGCTCCGCCATGGCGCGCCGCTACCTGGGCGACTCGTTCGACATCCACGGCGGCGGCCTCGACCTCCGGTTCCCGCACCACGAGAACGAGCAGGCGCAGTCGCGCGCCGCCGGCTACGGCTTCGCGCAGCGCTGGATGCACTGCGCCTGGGTCACGCAGCAGGGCGTCAAGATGAGCAAGTCGCTCGGCAACGGCCTCCTGGTCACCGAGCTGCTCGCCCAGGCGCCCGCCCCCGTGATCCGCTACGCGCTCGCCTCCGTGCAGTACCGTTCGATGCTCGAGTGGTCGCCCGACACCCTCGACGAGGCGCGCGCCACCTGGGAGCGCCTCACCGGGTTCGTCGAGCGGGCCACGGAGCGCGTCGGCGCCGTCCCCGCGCACGAGGTCGCCAAGACGGAGCTCCCGGCGGCGTTCGTCGAGGCGATGGACGACGACCTCAACGTGCCCGCGGCGCTCGCCGTCGTGCACGAGCACCTGCGCGCCGGGAACAGCGCGCTGGCGTCGCGCGACGACACGGCCGCCCGGGTCGAGCTCGTCGCGCTGCGCGGCATGCTCGACGTCCTGGGGCTCGACCCCGCCGACCCGCAGTGGGCCGACGGCGAGGGCGACACGAAGGCGCGGACCGCGCTGGAGTCGCTCGTCGCCGCCGAGCTCGACGCCCGCACGGCCGCGCGGGCGGCCAAGGACTGGGCCGCCAGCGACGCCATCCGCGACCGCCTGGCGGCGGCCGGGGTCGTCGTGCAGGACTCTGCCGACGGCGCCCGCTGGACGCTGACCGACTGACCCGCTCGACCCACCCTGAGAAGAGACACCATGGCAGGCAACACCCGGCGCCCCGGCGCCGTCCGCAAGGCCGGCAGCAAGAAGGGCGCGCAGGTCGGCACCGGCGGCCACGGCCGCAAGTCGCTCGAGGGCAAGGGGCCGACGCCGAAGGCGGAGGACCGCACCTACCACCCCGCGTACAAGCGCAAGGTGGCCGCGGAGAAGCGCGAGACGGCGCAGGCCGAGCGGGGCGCGAGCAAGGGCGTCGTGCGCGGCACCCGCCGCCCCACCGGCGGCGCGGAGGTCGTCGCGGGCCGCAACGCCGTGCTCGAGGCGCTGCGCACCGACGTCCCCGTGACCGCCGTGCACCTCGCCGCGCGGATCGACCACGACGACCGCACCCGCGAGATCCTCGAGCTGGCGTCCGTGCGCTCCGTGCAGCTGCTCGAGGTGTCCCGCACCGAGCTCGACCACCTCACCGAGGGGTCCGTGCACCAGGGCGTGGCCGCGCAGGTGCCGCCGTACGAGTACGCCGACGTCGAGGACCTGCTCGACGCCGCCGCCGAGGCCGGGCAGGCCCCGCTGATCGTCGCGCTCGACGGCGTGACCGACCCGCGCAACCTCGGTGCGGTCCTGCGCTCCGCCGGCGCCTTCGGTGCGCACGGCGTCGTCGTGCCGTCGCGCCGCTCCGCCGGCGTGACCGCGTCCGCGTGGAAGGTGTCCGCCGGCGCGGCGGCCCGCGTGCCCGTGGCCAAGGTGACCAACCTGTCCCGCGCCCTGACCGACCTGAAGAAGTCGGGCGCGTTCGTCGTCGGCCTGGACGCGGGGGGCGACACCGAGGTGCGCGACCTCGCGTTCGCCACCGACCCGCTGGTCCTCGTCGTCGGCTCCGAGGGGCACGGCCTGTCGCGCCTCGTCCGCGAGACCTGCGACGCCGTCGCGTCCATCCCCATCTCGTCCGACGTCGAGTCGCTGAACGCCGGCGTCGCCGCGGGGATCACCCTCTACGAGGTGGCGCAGGCACGCCGCTCCGCCCCCTCGCCGAAGTAGGTCACATCCTGCCGAGGTAGTGCACCAGATGCCGAGGTAGTCCAGCAGACACCGAGGTAGTCCAGCAGACACCGAGGTAGTGGCCCAGGCCGCTACCTCGGCAGGAACCGGACTACCTCGGCACGGGCTCGACTACCTCGGCACGGGCTCAACTACCTCGGCGCCTGCTGCACTACCTCGGCAGGGACCCGACTACCTCGGCGGGAGCCTGGCTACCTCGTCAGGTGGAGAGGTGGAAGTGGTCGTCCTCGGGAGCGCCCTCCGGGCCGGTGTCGACGTCCGCGTCCCGCTCGCCGGGGGCGACGCCGAGGATCGCCTTCTCGTCCGGGCGGTGGCGCAGGACGTGCTCCACGTACGACGCGGTCGCCTCCGGCATGGGCACGTCGCGGCCCGCCTGCTCCGAGATGAACCAGCGGTGGTCGAGGATCTCGTGGAAGAGCTGCGCCGGCTCGAGCTTGCGGCGCAGCTCGCGCGGGACCGCACGGATGGTCGGCTGGAACACGTTCTGCGACCAGTCGTGCGCCACCATCTGCGGGTCGTCCTCCTGGCGGTCGGTGGCCGCCACGAAGGAGTCGAGGTCGTTGAGCAGGCGCCGGGCCTGGTTGTCCTGCACGTCGAGGCCGGTGAGACGGAACAGGCGGCGCGAGTGGTGGCCGGCGTCGACCACCTGCGGCTGGATGCGCACGGTGGTGCCGTCGATGTCGGTGGTGATCGACAGCTCGCCCACGTCGAAGCCGAGGTCGTTGAGGCGGTCGATGCGCGCGGCGACCCGCCAGCGCTCGTCGGCGCCGAACGACTCGACCCCCGTCAGCGCCTCCCACAGCTCGGTGTACCGGGACACGAGGGCGTCGCCGATGGCGAGCTCGTCGACCTCGGCGTCGAGCAGCTCGCCCGCGGCGAGGTCCATGAGCTCACCGATGATGTTGGTCCGGGCCAGGTCGACGTCGTACTCGCGCTGGCCGCGGGAGAGCTCGCGGTGCAGGTCGCCCGTCTCCGCGTCGACCAGGTAGGCGGCGAACTGGTGGGCGTCGCGACGGAACAGCGTGTTCGACAGCGAGACGTCGCCCCAGTAGAAGCCGACGAGGTGCACGCGCACCAGCAGGACGGCGAGCGCGTCGATGAGCCGCGACGCGGTGTCGGGGCGCAGCGCCTGGCTGAACACGGCACGGTAGGGCAGCGAGAACGCCAGGTGCTCGGTGACGAGGGCCGCCTCGAGCGGCTCCCCGGCGTCGTCGAGCCGGCCCGTGACCACACCCACCGGCCGCACCGCCGGGATCTCGAGCTTGCGCAGCTGGCGCAGCAGCTCGTACTCGCGGAAGGCGACCGACTCGCTGATCTCCTTGATCGCGAGGACGCGCCCGTCCAGGCGCACGAAGCGCACCACGTGGCGCGAGATGCCGCGGGGGAGTGCGGCGAGGACGTCCGCCGGCCACTCCGCCAGCGGGGTGCGCCAGGGGAGGTCGAGCAGCGCGGAGTCCGGCGTCGCCGAGGTGATCTTCAGCTGTTCCACGTCGCTCCATACGGTGTGGGCGGGCACTCGGCCCGGCTCTCGACCCGCGAGGGGGCCACCATCCCGCCCACAACGCTCCGGCTCGTCAGGGTACGCGACGAGGGGCGGGCCCGGCAGC
>NZ_JBHUWC010000114.1:0-13279 GCF_042670225.1 Isoptericola sp. NPDC057191
GCCGGGGGCCACGTGCCCCGGGCGGCGCCGGAAGGAGAGACCTCCCATGACCGCCACCGCCGCACCGCCGCGGCCGCCGACGAGCACCACCCGCCCGGTCCGCCGGGCGCGGGCCCCGTACCGCTGGTCCGCCCGCGGCTTCGCCCTGCCGGCTGTGCTGATCGTGGCGCTGCTGCTGTACCTGCCGTTCGTCTGGACGTCCTACCTGAGCCTCACGGAGTACAACGGGCTCGGCGACCCCGAGCTCGTGGGCCTCGCGAAGTACCAGGAGATGTTCACCGACGCCGGGTTCCTCAACTCGCTGCGCAACACCCTGTTCTGGGTGGCCGGGACGCTGGTCCTGCCCGTCGGGCTGGGCCTGCTCATCGCGGTCCTCGCGTACGGGCTCAAGGGCTCCTTCTGGTACCGGCTGCCGTTCCTGCTGCCGTACGCGATCTCCGGTGTCGCGGTCGGCGTCATCTGGACGTTCGTGCTGCAGACCGGGGGTGCGCTCGACGAGGCGCTCGCCCTGTTCGGCGTGACCGACCCCCCGCGGTGGCTGCTCGACGCCCCGCTGAACACGTTCGTCATGATCGGCGCCGCCACGTGGCAGGGCGCCGGGGTGAACGCCCTGCTGTTCACCATCGGGCTGCAGTCCATCCCCAAGGAGCCGATGGAGGCCGCCCGGGTCGACGGCGCGTCCGGCTGGACGCTGTTCCGCACGATGACGTGGCCGATGCTCACCCCGTTGACGACCGTCGTCGTGGGGCTCGCCATCGTCGGCTCGCTGAAGCAGTTCGACATCATCTGGGCGATGACCAAGGGCGGCCCCGGGGTCTCGTCCGAGACCCTCGCCCTGACCATGTACAAGGACACGTTCGTCGAGAACGACTACGGGCTGGGCGCCGCCGTCGCGGTGTTCCTCACCGTGATCACCGTCGCCGCGTCGGTCCTCTACCTGCGCCGGCAGCTGTCCGGCGCCCGGGAGTCATGATGCGTGCCACGATCGCGGACCGCGTCCGCAAGACCGTCCTCGTGGTGCTGGGCCTCGTGTGGCTCGCGCCCGTCTACCTCATGATCGTCAACGCCGCGAAGACGAACGACCAGTACGGCGTGCTGTCGGTGTGGAGCCCCGCCGGGCTCGGCGGCCTGTGGGAGAACGCCACCGCCGCCTGGACGCGGGGCGACATCTCCGCCGGCATCGCCTCGACCGCGCTCTACGCCGTCGTCGCGCCCCTGATCGCCGTGGTGATCGGCGCGGCTGCCGGGTTCGCCATCGTCGCGCTGCACCTGCGGCACGGGTTCGTGTGGTTCGTCGTGATCTTCGCCTCGACCGTCTTCCCCATGCAGATGCTGCTGATGCCGCTCTTCCTCGGGTACGTCGAGACGGGGCTGTACGACACCCGCACCGGCATGATCCTCGTGTACACCGTGATCTCCGTGCCGTTCGCCGCGTTCGTGATGCGGAACTTCTTCGCCGGGGTCGCGCACCACGTCTTCGAGGCCGCCGTGATGGACGGGGCCTCCACCTGGCGGATCTTCTGGCGCATCTACCTGCCGATGGCCGTGCCCGCGCTCGTGGCGATCTTCATCCTGCAGGCCACGCTCATCTGGAACGACCTGCTGCTGGGCCTCACCCTCACGCAGTCTGCCGAGACCCGGCCGGTGATGACGGCGCTGTCCGCGCTGCAGAGCACGTACGGCGGCTCGACGATGCCGACCGTCCTGGCGGGCGGCCTCATCGTCTCGATCCCCACCGTCCTGCTCTTCCTCCTCGCCCAGCGCGCGTTCACGCGCGGCCTCGCGCTCGGCCAGTACTGACCCTGCCCCCCGTGCCCGACCTGCGCCCCTCCTGGAGCACCTCATGCCCGACCTGAACCCCCCGACCACCACCCCCTGGAGCGGCCGCACCGCGCTCGTCACGGGCGCGGCCGCCGGCATCGGCGGCGGCGTCGCCGACCTGCTGGTCGAGCTCGGTGCCACCGTCGTCGGCGTCGACCGCGACGCGACGGCCCTCGACGACGCCGCCTCCCGCCTGGCCGCCGCCCCCGGGCGCTTCGTCGGCCTCGTGGCGGACGTCTCGCGCCCCGACGCGCTCGACGACGCGGCGCGCCAGGTGCGAGCCGAGCACGGCACGCTCGACGCCGTCGTCTGTGCGGCGGGCGTGCAGCGCTACGGCGCCGTGGACGAGACCGACCCCGCCACCTACGACGAGGTGATGGGGGTGAACGTCGGCGGCGCGTTCCACACCTGCCGCACCATGGTGCCGCTGGTGCGCGAGAACGGCGGCGGCGCGGTCGTCCTCGTCTCCTCGGCGCAGGCCTACGCCACCCAGACCGGCGTGGCCGCGTACACGGCGAGCAAGTCCGCGCTGCTGGGCCTCGCGCGAGCGATGGCGGTCGACCACGCGGCGGACGGCATCCGTGTCAACAGCGTCAGCCCCGGGTCGATCGACACCCCGATGCTGCGCTGGGCCGCGGGCCTGTTCGCCGGGGACCGGCCGGCCGAGGACGTCGT
The DNA here is from genome assembly GCF_042670225.1 of Isoptericola sp. NPDC057191. NCBI lineage: Bacteria > Bacillati > Actinomycetota > Actinomycetes > Micrococcales > Promicromonosporaceae > Isoptericola > Isoptericola sp. NPDC057191. The sequence goes on from NZ_JBHUWC010000114.1 coordinate 2,497, forward strand.
CGCCGAGTGGGGGCGCGCGCACCCGCTGGGCCGGGTCGGCACCCCGCGCGAGGTCGCCGAGGTGGTGGAGTTCCTGCTGTCCGACCGCGCCGCCTTCGTGACCGGCGCGGACGTCAAGGTCGACGGCGGGCTCAGCTCGCGCCTCGCCGCCGCGCTGCCCGAGGACGACGCATGAGCGCGCTCAAGGGCAGCGGGATGCGGATCGCGGACGTGCGCGCCACCACCGTGACCGTCCCGCTCGAGGCCCCGCTGCGGCACTCCAACGGGGCGCACTGGGGCCGCTTCGTCCGCACGATCGTCGAGGTGGAGACGACGGACGGCCTGGTCGGGCTCGGGGAGATGGGCGGCGGCGGGCAGAGCGCCGAGGCGGCCATCGCCGCGCTCAAGCCGTACCTCGTCGGGCACGACCCCGCCCGCACGGAGGCGCTGCGGTTCATGCTCGCCAACCCGACGGCGAGCCTGTACAACAACCGGACCCAGCTCGTGGCCGCGATCGAGTTCGCCTGCCTCGACCTGCTCGGCAAGCACACCGGCCTGCCGGTGCACGCGCTGCTGGGCGGTGCGGTCCGCGACGAGGTCGAGTTCGCGTCGTACCTGTTCTTCCGCTACCCCTCGGCGGACGGGACCGGGGAGGTGCGCACCCCCGACCAGCTCGTCGCCGAGGCGGCCCGGCTCAAGGCCGAGCACGGGTTCCGCGTGCACAAGCTCAAGGGGGGCGTCTTCGACCCCGAGCACGAGCTCGAGGCCTACCGGGCGCTCGCCGCCTCCCTGCCGGGGGACCGTTTCCGGTACGACCCCAACGGCATCCTCAGCGTGGAGGAGGCGATCCGCTTCGCCCGGCGCATCGAGGACCTCGACAACGACTACGCCGAGGACTTCTGCTACGGCCTGAACGGGATGCGCCGCCTGCGGGAGAACACGCGGATCCCGCTCGCCACGAACACCGTGGTCGTGAACTTCGAGCAGCTCGCGGCCGACGTCCTGCAGCCCGCCGTCGACGTGATCCTGCTGGACACCACGTTCTGGGGCGGCATCCGACCCTGCGTGCGGGCGGCCGGCGTGGCGGAGACGTTCCAGCTGGGCGTCGCGGTGCACTCCTCCGGCGAGCTCGGCATCCAGCTCGCCTCGATGCTGCACCTGGGCGCCGTGGTGCCCAACCTCGCGTTCGCCGCCGACGCCCACTACCACCACCTGCGCGACGACGTGATCGTGGGCGGCAAGCTCGCCTACCACGACGGGCGCATCGCCGTCCCGGACACCCCTGGCCTCGGCGTGGAGCTGGACCGGGACAAGGTGGCGCAGTACGCCGAGCTGTATCGGGAGCTCGGTCCGTACCCGTACGACCGCGACCCGGGCCGGCCCGACTGGTACCCGCTGCTGCCGAGCACGCAGTTCGCCGACCCGTCGGTCGCGGGGCGCCCGGCCGCGCTGGCGCACGAGCCGTACTGACCACGCACGACCCCGCGCAGACAGCACCGAGACGCACCGAGACCCACGAGACGCACCGAGAGGCACGAGGACACACCATGAGCAGCACCCCGGCCGTCGCCACGACGACGGTCCCCGTCGTCCCGACCGTGGCGGACCTGGCGTCCGACCTGGTCACGGACACGTTCGACGACATGATCAACCCGCCCGGCCTGACCAACCACTGGGCCACCGCGCAGGTGGACCACGACGTGCTGGCGGTGCGCTCGCTCAACGTCCCGCCGGTCTCGCAGGGTGACAGCATCAGCGGCCAGCTGTACCTCGGCGGACGGCTCGTGCGGTCGTTCGGGCGCCCCGTGGACGTGCGCTGGCGGCCCGACCGCGTCGAACGGCGCACCCTCGTGGACGGCTGGGAGGTGCGCACGGTGACCGTCTGCCCGCCGGGCGAGCCGGGCGTCGCCGTGCAGGTCGAGGTCACCGAGACGACGGGGGAGGCGCGCGAGCTGCGCCTCGGCGCGTGGCTCGACTCGACGGTGACCTGCGCGGCCGAGCCGTGGCTCGCGGGCGCCCCGCCGCAGGCGCGCAACACGCTGGAGCGCGACGGCGCCCGTCGTCTCGGGCGGCCCGCGGACGGCTCCGCGGTCAGCGTGCAGGGCCTCGTCGACGAGCGCGGCGTCCCGGTCGACGACGGCGCGTCGGCGCGCGTGGCCGAGGTGGTGCGGGACGTGCCGGCGCGCGGCACGGTGCGCCTCGCGTTCGTGCACACGCTCGCCCGCACCCGCGAGGAGGCGGTGGCGGCGTTCGACCGCGTCGCCGCGGACGTCCCCGGTGCGGTCGAGGCCTCCCGCCGCACCTGGGACGCCGAGATCGAGGCGCTGTTCACGCCCGGGAACGACCAGTTCGGCGGCTGCCTGCCGCGGCTGGTGACTACCGACGACGCGCTGCGCCGGCTGTACTGGTGGGGCGCGGTCGGCGTGCTGTGGTTCCGGCGCGACAACCCGGCGTCCGTCCTCGGGCGCACCTACGACACCCTCATGCCGCGCTACTGGCAGACGACCACGTTCATCTGGGACTACTCCCTGAGCTCGATGGTGCACGCGCTGCTCGACCCGCACGTGATGCGCCGCCAGGTGGAGCACTGGGTGGGCCTCGACATCGAGAAGCACTTCGGCACCGAGTGGCTCACGGGCGGCCCTGTCGGCTACTGGTACTCGGTGAACCACTACGCGATGACGCGGCTGGTGCACGACTACCTGCGCCTGCACGGCGACCACGGGCTGCTCGACGCCGAGGTGACCACGCCGGACGGGCGCACCTCGACGATGGGCGACGAGGTCCGGGCCTGGGCGACGGCGTGGCACCGCCTGCGCTCGCAGACCGGCTCGGGGCTGGCCGACTATGGCGACGTGGACAACCTGCTCGAGTGCGTGAGCTCGTACGTGCACGAGGTGGCGAGCCTGAACGCCGCCAACGTGTGGAACCTGCGCACGGCCGCGGGGATCAGCGCCCTGCAGGGACGGGACGAGGACGCCGCCCGGCTGCGTGCCGAGGCGGCCGACCTGCTGCCGAAGGTGCTCGAGCTCGCCGTGCCGGGGGAGGGCTTCTTCCACGCGCGCCAGCCGGACGGCTCCCTCGTCGAGACCCGGCACTGCTACGACCTCGCCACCGTGGGGACGACCATCGCCGCCGACGTCCCGGCGGCGCAGCGGGACGCGATGGTCGAGTTCTTCGTCCGCGAGCTGCGCACGCCGTCGTGGATGCGCGCCCTGTCGCCGTGGGACGACGACGCCGGCTGGTCCGTGCGCGCCGACCACCAGTGGAACGGGGCGTACCCGGCGTGGCCGGCCGACTCCGCGCGCGCGGCGATCGCGCTCGGGCACCCCGAGGTGGTCCTGGAGTGGCTGCCCGGGCTGGCGCGGACGGCCAACCAGGGCCCGCCCGGGCAGGCGCACTTCGTCGAGGAGGCCGAGGAGCCGATCGGCGGCGGTGCGCGCAAGACGCCGCCGCAGCTGCCGTACATCATCGACTGGTCCTGCTCGTCGGCAGGAGCCTGGTGCGAGCTGGTGCTCGCGGGGGTGTTCGGCGTCGACGTCGCCCTCGACGGCACGGTGAGCGCGGGGGGCTGCATCGCGGACCTCGACCCGCAGGCGCGGCTCGAGGGACTCGTCGTCCAGGGTCGGACCTACGACGTCGCGGGCGGCGAGGTCACCGAGCGATGACGGACCACCGCGAGGGGACGGACCCTGGTGCGCGCCCCGGGTGGGGGCGGCTGCTCGACGACGGGCGAGCCGCCCTGCCGGACGCCCTCGCCTCCGTCGACGAGGCGGTCACGGCCGGCGGAGAGCGGGCCCTGGTGGTGCGGGTGGCCGGCGGGCTGGCGGTCGACGTGCTGCCCGACCGCGGGCTCGACCTCGGCGCGGCGTGGTGGGCCGGCGTCCCGCTCGCCTGGCGGTCCCCGCACCCCCGCGACCCCGGCCCAGTTCGCGACTGGGAGGACCGTTTCCTCGGCGGCCTGCTCGCCACCTGCGGCCCCGACAACATCGGCGCACCGCGCGGCGCGTCCGGCCAGCACGGCACGCACCACGTGACCCCGGCGCACGACGTGCGGTGGTGGCGCGAGCGTTCCGGTGCGGGCGCCCGGGCTGGTGACGGTGGTGACGGTGGCGACGAGATCGAGGTCCACGTCGCGGGCTCCGTCGCGCACTCGTCGCTGTACGGCGCGCGGGTGGTGGTCGAGCGAGAGATCGTCGTGGCCACCGGCCGGCCGTGGGTCGAGGTGCGGGACGTGGTCCGCAACGTCGGCGCGGCTCCCGTGGGCGTGCCGCTGCTCTACCACGTGAACCTCGGCGCGGCGGTGCTGGTGGAAGGCTCGCGCCTGGAGGCGGACGCGGAAGCGGCGGTGCCCGCCGGACCTCTCCCGGCCGGGCGGGACGCGGTCACGTTCCCTTGCCCTGCCCCGGGTGAGTCGTACGTCGTGGCGGAGCACCCGGCCGTGCGGGCCACCGACGGGCGCGCCCGCGCGGTGGTGCGCCCGACGGGGCTGCCGGTGGCGCCGGACCAGGGGAGCGGCTCCGACGGCGGCGCGGAGGTGGTCGTCGAGTGGCGTGCGGCGACGATGCCGCGGCTGTACTCGTGGCTGTGGCCCGCCGCAGGCTCGTGGGTGCTCGGTGTCGAGCCGGCCAACGCGCCGCTGGTCGGGCCGGAGCGCGACCTGCCGCACGGCGGCGCGCCCGTCCTGGCGCCGGGGGAGACCTGGGAGTGCGGCGTGCGGATCGGTGTGCAGGTCGGTGTGCAGGTCGGTGTGCGCGGTGCGGACGCGGGGGGAGCGGCATGACGACGTCGGACGCCGCGCCGGCTGGGACGGCGGCCGTACCGGGAGGCACCGTGCAGCCAGTGCAGCCAGTGCAGCCAGTGCAGCCAGTGCAGCCAGTGCAGCCCGTGCAGCCCGTGCTGCCGACCAGCGTCAGCGCCGAGGCGCGGCGGTACCTCGCCGGGCTCGCCGCCGCGCGCCCGGCAGAGCCGCGCCCGTACCCGGCGCCGGACGACCGCGCGGGCTGGTCGCGGCTCGTGGCGGAGGTGGACGAGTGGTTCCGTACCGTCGTCGTGCGCGACGGTCTGCCCGTGCGGACCACGGAGCGCCGCGTGGCCGGGGTGCCCACCTACGTCCAGGTCCCCGACGGGGCCGCCGCCGACGACGCCGACGCCGTGGACGCGCCGGTGGTGCTGGACCTGCACGGCGGCGGGCTCCTGTACGGGGCGGGCGAGGTGTGCCGCGCGTCCGCGGCGTCGACGGCCGTGACCACGGGTCTCGTGACCTGGGGCGTGGACTATCGCATGCCGCCGGAGCACCCGTACCCGGCGGGGCTCGACGACGTCCTCGCGGTCTACCGCGCCCTGCTCGACGAGCGTGACCCGCGGCGGGTCGTCGTCGCAGGAGGGTCGGCGGGCGGGAACCTGGCCGCGGCCCTGCTGCTGCGTGCCCGCGACGAGGGCCTGGCGATGCCGGCGGCCCTGGTGCTGCTGACGCCCGAGGTGGACCTCACCGAGTCGGGCGACTCGTTCGTCACGAACGCCGCCCACGACCTGGCGCTCGCGAGCCTCCGGGAGGTGAACGCGCTCTACGCGGCCGGCGCCGACCTGGCGCACCCGTACCTGTCGCCCCTGTTCGGCGACCTGTCGGGGTTCCCGCCCACGTTCCTGCAGTCGGGCACCCGAGACCTGTTCCTGTCCAACACCGTGCGGATGCACCGGCGGCTGCGAGCCGCAGGCGTCCCCGCGGAGCTGCACGTGTTCGAGGGCATGCCGCACGGCGGTTTCGGGGGCGACGCCCCGGAGGACGCCGAGCTGGAGGCCGAGGAACGGGCGTTCGTCGCGCGGGTGCTGTCTGCGCGGCGCGCGCCGACCTGAGAACCTGGCCTCGAGCCGGGCGACGACCACCAGGGGGACACCGTGCACGACCACGAACCACCGGGCTACGACTGCCCGTTCTGCGACCTGCCGGCCGAGCGGGAGGCCGAGGTCGTCTACCGCGACGAGCGGGTCTTCGCGATCGTGGCGCCACGCTGGTGGCCGCGCAACCCGGGCCACCTGCTCGTCGTCCCGGTCGCCCACCACGAGAACCTGTACGACCTGCCCGCGGCCGACGGCCACGCCGTGTTCGACGTGACACAGCGGCTCGCCCGCGTGATGCGCGCGGTCTACGACTGTGACGGCGTCTCGACCCGGCAGCACAACGAGCCGGCCGGGGACCAGGACGTCTGGCACTTCCACCAGCACCTCTTCCCGCGCTACGCCGGGGACGAGCTCTACCGCACCCTGCCGGAACCCGAGTGGCTGCCGGCGCCACGGCGACGGGAGTACGCGCAGCGCCTGCGCGCCGGGCTCGGCTGACCGGGACGCGGGCGACGACGACGATCCGCCGCGCCGCGGCGCGCCGCGCTGCGCTTGCCGAGGTACGGGCGCCTTGACACCGGTCGGCGCGGGGTGCCAGAGTGACGGCATCCGGAAACGTTTCCAACGCTGCTGTGGGAATCGTTCTGGAAACGTTTCCAAACGCCGTCGACGTTGAAGGTGGAGCGACAGTGACGTCATCACGCGCCACGTTGATCGAGGTGGCCCGGCATGCCGGGGTCTCCCTCGCGTCGACGTCGCGGGCCCTGCACGGGACCGGGGCCAGCCCGGCCATGGTGGAGCGCGTCCGCGCCGCCGCCGACGAGCTGGGGTACAGCCCGGACGTCACGGGCCGGTCCCTGCGGATGCGCAAGACCTTCCAGGTCGCGTTCGCCGTCGCGGACATCGGGAACCCCGTCTACGTCGAGATGCTCACGGCGATCCACGAGGTGCTCGCGCCGCACGGCTACCGCGTGGTCGTCATGTCCACGGGGGACTCGGCCGGGGCCACCGCCGACCTGGTGCGCAGCCTCGGCGGCGGGTTCGTCGACGCCCTGGTGATCAGCCCGCTGCGTGCCGACGACGCCCTCGCGGACGAGATCCGGCAGGCGCCGGTGCCCGTGGTCGTGATCGGCCGCGCGCTCGACGCCGACGGCGACTCCGTCTCGACCGACTCCGCCGGCGGCATCGGCCTCGCGGTCGGCCACCTGGTGGACTCCGGCCGCCGCCGGATCGGCTTCCTCAACGGTCCGCTCGACACCACTCCCGGCCTCGCCCGGCAGCGCGGCTTCGACGCCGCCACCCGGGTGGACGGCTTCCCCGCCGAGCGGGTCGCCGTGCAGGTCGCGGACGACTTCACCGTCGCCGCCGGGCTGCGCGCCGCGCGCACCCTCCTGGCGCCGGCGCCCGACGGCTCGCGGCTGGACGCCGTGGTCGCCGCCAACGACCTGCTCGCCATCGGCGCGGTCCGCGCGGCGCGCGAGGCCGGGCTGACCGTCCCCGGCGACGTCGCGGTGACCGGCATGGACGACACGGAGCTCGGCCGGGTCTACGAGCCCAGCCTGACGAGCGTCTCGCTCGGCTCCGCGGAGCGCGGCGCCGCCGCGGCCCGTGCCGTGCTCGCCCGCCTCGAGGACGACGGTGCGACCGCCCGGCACGTCGTGATCGGTCCGCGTCTCCTGGTGCGCGGCTCCACGGGCGGTGCCGCCGACGTCACGACCCCTGCCGACCCGACCGAGGGGAGCGCGCGATGACCGCCCCGACCACGCCCGGCACCTCACGGACCGGTGGGACGAGCCGCGGCTCCGACCGCACCGGCCGTCCCGTACCTGCCGTCCGCCGCCGCGGCGGCCTGGAACGCGGCCGCCGTCGCGAGGCGATCGCCCTGGTGATGCCGTCGCTGCTGCCGATCCTCGTGCTCAGCGTCGCGCCCCTGGTGATGGGGATCGCGCTGGCGTTCACGGACGCCCGCCTGGTCCGCCACCCGGACTACCAGTTCGTGGGCGTCGACAACTTCGTCCGGCTCGCCGACAACTCCTTCTTCTGGGACTCGTTCCGCATCGGGATGATCTGGGCGGTGTCGGTGACGCTGCTGCAGCTCGTCCTCGCGCTCGGCCTCGCCCAGCTGCTGAACTCCGGCCTCCGGCTCCAGGGGCTCACCCGCGTCCTGGCGCTGATCCCGTGGGCGATGCCGCCGGTCGTCGTGGCCATCATGTGGAAGATGATCTACTCGCCGAACGCGGGGCCGCTCAACGCGTTCCTCGGGGCGATCGGGCTGCCGGACGACATCAACTGGCTGGCGGACTTCTCCACCGCCCTGCCCGCGGTGATCGTGGTCGGCGTGTGGGTCGGGATGCCGCAGACCACGGTGACCCTGCTCGCCGGCCTGCAGCAGATCCCGGACGAGCTGCACGAGGCCGCGTCGATGGACGGGGCGGGCGCCTGGCGCCGGTTCACCGCCGTCACCTGGCCGAGCCTGCGGCCGATCGTCGCGTCGATCACGTCGCTGAACTTCATCTGGAACTTCAACTCGTTCTCGCTGGTCTACGTCCTGACCGAGGGCGGGCCGGGCGGCCGCACGATGCTCCCGATGCTCTTCACCTACCTCGAGGCGTTCAAGAACCGGAACATCGGGTACGCCGCCGCGATGGGCGTCGTCCTCGTCGTGGTCGTCGTCCTGCTCCTCGCCGTCTACCTGCGGTCGCAGTTCCGCGACGACCGCGTCCAGAAGAAGGGCTGAGCCGATGCGCGCACTCGTCCGCCCCGCCCAGTACGTGGCGCTGGCCGGCTACATCGTCTTCCTCGGCTTCCCGCTGCTGTGGCTGATCTCGGCGTCCGTGAAGTCGTCCGCCGAGCTCAACTCGCTCACCGTGAGCCTGCTGCCGGCGCAGTGGCACTGGGAGAACTACGCCCAGGCGCTCGCCCGGCAGGGCCTGGTGCACTCGGCCGCGAACAGCGCGGTCGTGGCGCTCGCCTCGACCGCGCTCGTGATCCTCATCGCGATGCCCGCGGCCTACGTGCTCGCCCGGCTCAAGGGCGCGATCCGCGTGGCGGGGGTGGGATGGATCCTGGTGAGCCAGGTCTTCCCGGTGATCCTCATCATCCTGCCGCTCTTCCTCATCCTGCGGACGATGAACCTCACGGACAGCCTCGTGGGCCTGACGCTGGTGCACACCACGTACACGCTGCCCTTCGCGCTGTGGATGCTGCAGGGCTACGTGGCCGGCATCCCGACCGAGCTCGAGGAGGCCGGCTCGATGGACGGCGCGAGCAGGCTCAGCGTGCTGCGCCGGATCGTGTTCCCGCTGCTGGCCCCGGGGATCGTCGCCACCGCGATGTTCAGCTTCGTCTCGTCGTGGAACGAGTTCTTCTTCGCCCTGGTCCTGCTCCAGTCGCCCGAGAACTACACGCTGCCGATCACGCTCACGTCGTTCATCGGCGGCGAGGGCAAGGTCGCGCTCGGCCCGCTCGCGGCAGGGTCGTTCCTCGCCGCCATCCCGAGCATCGTCTTCTTCTCGATCATGCAGAAGAAGCTCACCGGCGGCCTGATGGCCGGGGCCGTCAAGGGCTGACGCCCACCCGGGCCGGCGCCTCGCACGCACCGCACGCACCGCACCTCCGACCACCCCGAAAGGAAGACCCATGAAGACTCGTGGAGTGTCCACCGCCGCATGCCTCACGGTCACCGCCCTGCTCGTCGCCTCGTGCAGCGGCGGGGGCGGCGACGACGGGGACGGCGGACCCGTGACGCTGAAGTTCCAGTCCCTCTCCGACCAGCCTGCGGCCATCGCGGCGACGGAGAAGATCGTCGACGAGTGGAACGGCGAGCACCCCGACGTGCAGGTCGAGATCGTCCCGGCCGGCTGGGACGGCGTCTACGACAAGCTGATCACCCAGTTCAACGGCGGCGCCGCGCCCGACATCATCCACTACGAGGCCGCGAGCATCGTGCCGTTCGCGCGCGACGGCTACCTCGCGGACCTGTCGGACTACATGTCCGACGAGCGCAAGGCCGACATCCCCGAGGGGGTGCTGTCCTCGGTGACGGTCGACGACCAGGTCGTGGCCTACCCGACCGAGCTGCAGTCGTACATGGTCTTCGCGAACAAGAAGCTCCTCGAGGACGCGGGAGTCGAGATCCCGACCGGCGACACCATGACGTGGGACCAGCTGCGCGAGATCGCCAAGGCGACCACCCAGGGCAAGACCTACGGTCTCGGCTGGGGCCTGTCGAGCCCGACCGCCGCGTTCATGACGATGGCTCCGGGCTTCGGCGGCCAGTACTTCACCGGGACGGGCACCGACGCCACGATCACCGTCGGCGACGGCGAGATGGCCCTGCCCGAGCTGGTGGACGCGATGGCGCACCAGGACAAGTCGATCCTCCCGGTCACCCTGACCCAGTCGGGTTCCGAGGCGATCGCGTCGTTCTACGCCGGGCAGACGGCGATGACGGTGCAGGGCTCCTACCAGGCCGCGAACATCGCGAAGGACGCGCCGAAGGACCTCGACTGGGTGGTGCTGCCGCCGCTCGCCGGCCCGGAAGGTGCCGGCCAGGCCGCGAACCCGCAGACGCTGTCGGTGAACGTGGACTCCGAGCACGTCGAGGAGTCGGCCGAGTTCATCGAGTTCTTCACCGAGCCGGACAACCTGGCCGCGCTCAACGAGGCGGACGCGCTCATCCCGGCGACCACGTCGGCGCAGCAGCTCATGAGCGACAAGCTCGGCGACAAGAACGGGTGGAGCACCATCCTCGCCTCGGGCCAGCACTTCGTCTCCGCGCCGTACCTGTTCGTGGACGCGTACGCGCAGTGGAAGGACACCGTGGCCACGCCGGCCTACCAGCGCTACCTGGCGCAGGAGACCGACGCCGACGAGCTCTCGTCGCAGCTCACCGACGGGTGGGACGAGATCACGAAGTGACGCCGTGGGGGGGGCGCGCCCCCCCCCCCCCCCCCCCCCCCCC
>NZ_JBHUWC010000115.1:0-13230 GCF_042670225.1 Isoptericola sp. NPDC057191
GGCCCTCAGGGCCGGGCCGGGCGTGCCAGGCGTAGTGCCGGATCTCCCTGGTGCCGGGGGGTGCCGGGTCGCTATCGTCCGTGTCGACGCGGACGACGTTGCCCGCCCCAACCTCTCGGGAGACCCGATGCCCACGGCGTTCCGCGCCCTCTTGTCCGTGCTCATGCTCGTCGGCTTCTTCGTGCTCGCGCTGGCGCTGCTCGTCGGGTGCGGGGCGGTCGCCGTGCTCGCCGTCCAGCACCACTCGGGCGCCGCGGCGCTCAAGTTCGGCCTCCTCACGGTCGTCGTGGCCGCGGGCATCGTGACGGCGCTGGTCCGGGTCGCGCGCTCGGAGCGTGCCGCCGGCAAGGTCGACGCGGACGACATAGTCGTCGCCCCCGAGTCCGCCCCCGAGCTGTGGGCCCTGGTCCGCGAGCTCGCCGACGTGGCGGGGACGCGCGCCCCGGACACGATCGTGCTGGCGCCGGACGTCAACGCGGCCGTGAGCGAGGAGTCGCGCCTGCTGGGGCTCGTCGGCGGACGGCGCCGCCTCGTGGTGGGCGTCCCCCTGGTGCAGGGGCTCACCGTCGGCCAGCTGCGCTCCGTCCTCGGGCACGAGATGGGCCACTACTCGAACGCGCACACCCGCCTCGCGCCGGTCGCGTACCGCGGCCGGGTCGTGGTGGGCGAGACCGTCACTCGCCTCGAGGGCAACGTCGTCGGGTGGCTGCTGCGCCAGTACGCCAAGGCGTACCTGGCGGTCTCGGCCGCGGTGAGCCGCGCGCAGGAGCTCGAGGCCGACCGCCTCTCCGTCCAGGTCGCGGGACGGCGGGTCGCGCAGGACGCGCTGCGCGAGGCGCCCGTCCTCGGCGCGGCCTGGTCGTTCTACGAGGAGCGCTACCTGGCGCCGGCCTGGTCGTCCGGGTACGCGACGACGCCCGGCGGCTTCTTCGGCGGCTTCGCCCGGCTGCTCGCGGCCCGAACGGACGAGCTCGCCCGTCTCCGGGGCCAGGAGCCGCCGACGGCGCGGTCGCCGTGGGACTCGCACCCGCCGGTCGACCGCCGCCTCGCCGCCATGGAGAGCGTGCCCGACGACGCCCCCGCGCCCACCGACGACCGCCCGGCGTCCGCGCTGGTCCCGCGGTTCGACGAGCTGGCGGCGCAGCTCGCCGGGCGCGTCGTGGCGTTCGACGACCGCGTGCAGCTCGACTGGGACGCGCTCGTGCCCGAGTTCATGGCCGCGACGACGCGCGCGGACGCCGAGGCGCTCTACGCGACCGCCGCGCGGGTGGCGCAGGTCCCGGCGGGCGGCCCCGGCACGATCCTCGATCTGGTCCAGGACGGCCGCGCACAGGACCTCGTCCACGCCGTCGCGCCCGACGCGCCGTCGGACGACCCGGGCGTCGTGGACGACGTGCTGCGCCAGGTGCTGGCCCTCGCGGTCCGCGAGGCCGCGGTGCGTGCGGGCGTCGCCCGGTGGCAGGGCTCGTGGAGCGGGCCGGCGTCGTTCGTCGCGCAGGACGCCGACCGGCTCGACGTCGACCGCCTGCTCTCGCTCGCCGCCGACCCGAGCACCGTCGCCGACGCCCGCGCCGGGCTCGCCGGAGCGAGCGTCGACCTGGCGGCCCCCTCCCGCACCACCGGTCGCGTCGCCGCTCCGGCGGGTCGATGACGCGGCCGGCCCCGGCGCCGGACGACCCGACGACCGCTGCCGTCGTCGCCCGGCTGCGGGCCGCCGGCTGCGTGTTCGCCGAGGACGAGGCGGCCCTGCTGCTCGAGGCCGCCGGCTCCCTTGCTCCCGGTCAGCGCGGCACTTTCCGTCCTGGTCGGCAGTTCGAACTGCCGACCGGCACTGGAACTGCCGCTCCGATCGATCGCCGCGTGCTTGACGAGCTCGTCGAGCGCCGGGTGGCCGGCGAGCCGCTGGAGCACGTGCTGGGCTGGGTCGCGTTCGCCGGCCGTCGCTGGTCGGTGGGGCCCGGCGTGTTCGTGCCGCGGCGGCGCACCGAGCTGATGGTGGCCGCCGCGCTGACGCTCCCGGCCCCGGGCACGGTCGTGGACCTGTGCTGCGGCTGCGGGGCCGTCGGCGGGGCGGTGCTGCTCGGCCTGCACGCGGCGGGCGCGGCGCCGGTGCTGCACGCGAGCGACGTCGAGCCCGCCGCCGTCGTGCACGCCCGGCGCAACCTGGAGCCGCTCGGCGCCGTCGTGCACGAGGGAGACCTGCTCGCCGCCGTCCCCGCGATCCTGCGCGGCCGCGTCGACCTGCTGCTGTGCAACGCGCCGTACGTCCCGACCGCCGCGATCGCGACCATGCCGCCCGAGGCCCGCGACCACGAACCTGCCGTCGCGCTCGACGGCGGGGCCGACGGGCTCGACGTCCTGCGGCGCGTCGTGGCCGCCGCCCCGGCCTGGCTCGCGCCGGGCGGGGCGCTGCTGTTCGAGGTCGGCACCGACCAGGTCGCCGGCGCGACGACGCTCGTCGAGTCGCACGGGCTGAGTCCGGCGGTCGTCACGGACGACGACCCGGACGCCGACGACGCGACCGGGGGCACGGTCCTCGTCGCCACCCGGCCCGCCCCCTGAGTGCTGTGGGTACGACAACGGCGAGAATTCGCGACCGAATTCTCGCCGTTGTCGTACCCACAGCGCTCAGGCGCGGGGCTGCTTCTCCGCCCAGTCGGCGAGCGTGACGCGCGGGCCGGTGAAGAACGGCACCTCCTCGCGCACGTGGCGGCGGGCCTCCGTGGCGCGCAGGTCGCGCATGAGGTCGACGATGCGGTGCAGCTCGTCGGCCTCGAACGCCAGCAGCCACTCGTAGTCGCTCAGCGCGAACGTGCTCATCGTGTTGGCGCGCACGTCCTTGTACCCGGCGGCCGCCATGCCGTGGTCGCGCAGCATGGTGCGGCGCTCGGCCTCGGGGAGCAGGTACCACTCGTACGAGCGCACGAAGGGATACACGCTGAGGTAGTCGCGCGGGCGCTCGCCGGCGAGGAACGCGGGCACGTGGCCCTTGTTGAACTCCGCCGCCCGGTGCAGCGCCACGACCGACCACTCCGGCGCGAGGGCCGACCCCAGCCGCGACGCACGCAGCCGCTGGTAGGCGCCCTGCACGGACTCGACGGAGGGGCCGTGCACCCACACCATGAGGTCCGCGTCGGCGCGCAGTCCGGCGACGTCGTACACGCCGCGCACGACGACGTCGCCCTCGGCGCGGGCCGGGTCGCGGGCGTCGTCGGCCTGGCCGTCCCACAGCGCGGCCTCGGCCTCCGCCGCGACGGCGGCCCGCTCCGTGGCGCCCGCCGGCAGCGGCTCGGCCAGGGAGAAGACCGCGATCATCGCGTACCGGATCGACTCGTTGATCACGGCGGCGTCGACGGCCTCGCCGGTGTCACCGTGGATGTGCTCGCTCATGTCGTCCTCTCGGGTGGGCAGGTCAGGACTGCAGGCCGGAGCCGCACAGGGCGGGCACGCCGCTCGGCTCGCCGTCGCGGCGCAGGCAGCAGCCGGGGGCGCACACCGAGCGGAACGGCGGCAGGTTGCCGACCTTGTCCTCGACGACGTCCTCGCCGCGCGCGAGAGCCGCGCGCTCCAGGATCAGGTCGACCAGGCCCGCGACGAACACCTTCCGGGTGCCGACCGTGCCGGCGCGCACCGCCGTCAGGCCCAGCTCCTCGGCGGTGGCCATGGCCTCGGTGTCGAGGTCGTACGCCACCTCCATGTGGTCGGACACGAAGCCGATCGGCGCCATCACGACGTCCTTGAGGCCCTCGCCCGCACGCTCGGTGAGCAGGTCGTTGACGTCCGGCTCCAGCCACGGCTGCGACGGCGGGCCGGAGCGCGAGCAGTAGGCCAGCTCCCAGTCGACGGCGTGGCCGCGCACGTCCGCGACGACGGCCGCCACCACGGCCGCGACGTCGAGGTGCTGTGCGGAGTACGTGGCCTGGGAGACGCGCGACGCCGCCTCCATCGTGTCGGGGATGGAGTGGGTGACGAAGACGAGCTTCGCCGCCGCCGGGTCGCCACCCTTCGCCTCGAGCGCCTCGTAGGCCTCGAGCACGGCCTCGGTGTTGGCCGCGACGAAGCCGGGGTGGTTGAAGTACGAGCGGACCTTGTCGAACTGCACGGTCGTGGACCCGTCGGGGCCGAGCTGACCGCGCTTCTCCAGCGTGACCGCGAGGTCCTCGCGGTACTGGCGGCAGCCCGAGTACGACGAGTACGCGGACGTCACCAGCGCGACGGCGCGGCGTGCGCCCAGGCGCTCGAGCTCGTCGATCGCGTCGGTGGTGTACGGCTCCCAGTTCCGGTTGCCCCACACGACGGGCAGCTCGATCCCACGGTCGGCGAGCTCGGCCTCGAGCGCCGCCTTGAGCGCGAGGTTCTGCTCGTTGATGGGGCTCTTGCCACCGAAGCCGTAGTAGTGCTCGCCGACCTCCTCGAGGCGGGAGTCGGGGATGCCCTTGCCGGCCGTCACGTTGCGGAGGAACGGGACCACGTCCTCCGGCTTGTTCGGGCCGCCGAAGGAGTACAGGAGCAGGGCGTCGTACGGAAGCGCGTCGGACGACTGGGGGGTCATCGGCATGACTGCCATCTTCGCACCAGCCCGCGCTCAGGCCCGCCGGGAAGGCCCGGTCGGCGACGTGACGTTGATGGCACGCCTTGTCATCTCAGTCGTCATCTCAGGTCGCCGGGGTCGGACGACGGCCGGTCCGGGATCCCCGACTGCGCGGCGCGCAGCCTGTCCAGCACGTCCCGGAGCTGCTCGAGCTCCTCCGGCGGCAGCGCCTGCCCCACGTACTCCGCGATCGTGCGCACGTGCGCCAGCCCGGTCTCCCGCTGCCGCCGCGCCCCGTCCGCGGTGAGCCGCACCAGCGTGCCGCGCGCGTCGTCCCGCGGCACCGAGCGGACCACCAGCCCGCGCGCCTCCAGCCGCTCGACCATCCGGGACAGCGACGACTGCGCCAGCAGCATCCCCTCGTTGAGGTCGCGCAGCCGCAGCTCCCCGCCGGGCGCGCGCGACAGGGTGAACAGGACGTCGTACTCGCGCATCGTGAGGTCGTGCCAGATGGGGTCGGCCTGGAACCGGCGCATCAGGGTGACCTGGGCCCGGAACAGCGACTCCCAGGCCTCGGCGGCGAGCCGGACGTCCGCGGCGCCGCGCGGCTCAGGGGCGGACGGGGGCGCGGACGGCGTCGTCGGCTCGGGCGGGGTCACCGTGGCAGTGTGCCGCAGGCCACCGACCCGTGCTCGCCGTCAGCGACCGAGCCGGCGCTCGCGGCGCGAGAAGTCGCGCAGCGCGCGCAGGAAGTCGACCCGGCGGAAGTCGGGCCAGTACGCCTCGCAGAAGTAGAGCTCGGAGTGCGCGCTCTGCCACATGAGGAAGCCGCCCACGCGCAGCTCCCCCGACGTGCGGATCACGAGCTCCGGGTCCGGCTGGCCCTTGGTGTACAGGTGCGCGGCGATGTCGTCGACGTCGATCCGCTCGGCGAGCTCCTCGAGCGTGGCACCGTGCGCCGCCTCCTGCGTGAGGTACGACCGCACCGCGTCCGCGATCTCGTGCCGGCCCCCGTAGCCGATGGCGACGTTGACCTGGAGCCCCTGCACGTCCTTCGTACCGTCGGCGGCGGCGCGCACGGCGGCCGCGAGCTCGGCCGGCAGGAGGTCGAGGCGGCCCATCACGCGCAGGCGCCACCGCCGGGACTCCGCGAGGTCCTGGACGGCGTCACGGATGATGTCGAGCAGGTCCGTGAGCTCGCCCTCGGGGCGGGCGAGGTTGTCGGTGGACAGCATCCAGAGCGTGACGACCTCGACGCCGAGCTCTTCGGCCCAGCCGAGGAACTCGGCGATCTTGTCCGCCCCGCGCCGGTGCCCGGTGGCCGCCGTCTCGCCGAACGACCTGGCCCACCGGCGGTTCCCGTCGAGGATGACGCCCACGTGCCGGGGCGACTGCGCCGTCGGCAGCGAGGCAGCGAGGCGCCGCTCGTACAGGCCGTAGAGCAGGTGGGGCATGCGCACGCGAGACCTCGGGAGATCGGGCCGCACCGCGCCCGGCGCACGACACGCGCAGGCACCCGGCGGGCGGGGGACGGAGAGCGGGTCAACGGTACCGCTCCCGGCGGACCTGCAGGTCACGCCGCCGAGCGTCCACGAGACGCCACTCAACCCCTGCGCACGATCTTCACGGCGCACGGTCGACCTGCCCCGCAGAGTCGCCTACGCTGGCGTAACCTACGGATGCGTAGGTTACGTCCCGAGCGAGGAGAGCACCCGTGGCAGCAGCCGCCCGGCCGAAGGGCCGCGACGACGTCGACGCCCCCGTCGTCCAGGAGGTCGTCGAGGGCGCGAAGCACGCCGTCAGCGACGCGCGCGAGGCCGTGAGCGACGCCGTGGAGGACGCGGTGGAGACCGTCTCCGAGGCGGCCGCGCACCTCAAGCCCTTCATGCGCGGCTGGATCCACGCGGTGACGACGCCGCTCGCCCTGGCCGCCTCGATCGTCCTGGTCGTGCTCGCCGACACCACGGCCGACAAGGTGGCCTGCGCGATCTTCGGGGTCACCGCCGTCCTGCTGTTCGGCACCAGCGCGGTCTACCACCGCGGCACGTGGTCACCCCGCACCGCCGCCGTCCTGCGCCGCCTGGACCACGCCAACATCTTCCTGATCATCGCCGGCACCTACACGCCCCTGGCCGTCATGCTGCTGCCGCGGAGCACCGCCACGGTGCTGCTCGCCGTCGTCTGGAGCGGTGCGATCCTCGGCCTCGTGGCCCGCGTGCTCTGGATGGGCGCACCCCGCTGGGTGTACGTGCCCGTGTACGTGGCCCTGGGCTGCGTCGCGGTGGGGTACATCCCCCAGTTCTCCGCCGCCGGCGGGGCGGCCGTCGGGTGGCTGGTCGCCTCCGGCGGCGTCGCGTACATCCTCGGCGCCGTCGTGTACGGCACCAAGCGCCCGAACCCGTCGCCGCGCTGGTTCGGGTTCCACGAGATCTTCCACGCGCTGACGGTGGTCGGGTTCACGTGCCACACGGTGGCCATCTACCTCGCGGCGCTCTGACGGCGCCGGACCCCGGTCAGGTGCGGGGCACGACCACGTAGCGGCGGTTCGCCAGCGACGGGTTGTGCAGGCGCACCTGCGCCAGCGGCTCCGGGTCGAGGTCGACCGTGCGCACCTGCGGCGTCTCGTCGAGCTCGAGGCCGACGACGCCGTCCGGCCCCGCCAGCAGCGAGCGGCCGACGAGGCCCGGGCCTGCCATGCCGACGCCGATCACGACGGCCGTGTTCTCGATCGCGCGGGCCCGCAGCAGCGTGCGCCAGTGGTCCGCCTTGAGCGGGCCGTCCACCCACGCCGCCGGCACGACGATGACGTCGGCCCCGGCGTCCACCAGGCGCCGCGCCGACTCCGGGAACCGCAGGTCGTAGCAGGTGACGACGCCGAACGTGAGGTCGCCGAGCCGGATCACGAGCGGGGGGACGTCGGCCGGCCCGGGCTCGAGCCGGTCCGACTCGCGGGTGCCGAACGCGTCGTACAGGTGCACCTTGCGGTACGCGCCGACCAGGGTGCCGGTGGCGTCGACCGCGACGACGGTGTTGAACGCGCGCCGCGCGACCGCAGCCGTGCCCTCCACGGGTGTCGTGCCGGTGATCGCCGGGAGCGATCCCGTGACGGCCGGGAACCCGCCGGTCACGGCGGGGAAGGCCCCGCTGACGGCCGGGAGCTGACCGGTCCCCGGCCCGCCCAGGGCGCCGAGCGCGGGCAGCGTCGTGCCCGCGACCACGGCGATGCGGTAGCGCGCGGCCTGCTGGCGCAGCGCGGTGACGAACGGGCCGTCGAGGGGCTCGGCGTGCTCGGGACCGACGCCGTGCGGGTCGTACCCCGAGGCGTACTCCGGCAGCACCAGCAGGTCGGCCCCCACCCGGCCGGCGGCGAGGAACGCGTCCGCGACGGCTTCCCGGTTCGCGTCGTGGTCCGCGGTGATCGCGAGCTGGGCGACCGTGACGCGCACCGAGGTGCTCATCGGCCCGCCTGGCCGTCCGTCTCGTCCTCGGGGCGGGCGCCGGGCCGGGCGTCGCCGGGGACGTCCCCCGCGCCGCCGGACGCACCCGCGGCGGGCTCTTCCGCCCGGCGGATCCCGACGTGCTTGGGCTCCTCCACGGGGATCCCCTGCTCCTCGGCGTTGTGCCGCGCGCGGCGCAGGTGCCGCGTGAGCGAGAGGAAGAGCAGCACGCAGGCGAGGGCGACCGCGAACGTCGCGACGAATCCGGCGAGGCCCGGCGTGACCTGCAGCTCGCTCGGCCCCTGGGTGGGGCTCGGCGTCGGGCTCGGCGCGGTGGCCAGCAGCATCCAGACGGCGCTCATCGGGCCTCCCCCCGCACCCCGGCGAACAGGTCGTCCTCGGGCAGCGAGGTCGGCACCCGCGAGTCCGCGAGCTCGTACTCCTCCGTGGGCCAGACGTCGGCCTCCAGGTCACGCGGCACGGCGAAGAAGAACCCGGCGGGGTCGATCTGCGAGGCGTGCGCCACCAGGGCCGCGTCGCGCTGCTCGAAGAACTCGGCCACGGGGATGCTGGTGGTCGCCTGGCGCTCGGGGATCTCCCGCGCCGCCCGCGACTCGATCCAGTCGCCGAACGGCGACTCCAGACCGGCGCCCTGCATGGCCTCGTGCACGGCGCGCATGCGCTCCATCGAGAAGCCGTGGTTGTAGTACAGCTTCAGGGGCGCCCAGGGCTCCGCGCCGCCCTCGACCACGTACCGGGACGCGTCGCCGGCGGCGTGGTACGCCTCGTACGCCACCTCGTGGCACTTGATGTGGTCCGGGTGCGGGTAGCCGCCGGACGGGTCGTAGGTCGTCAGCACGTGCGGGCGGAACTCGCGCACCAGCTCGACCAGCGGTGCCGCGGCCTCCTCGAGCGGGACGAGCCCGAACGAGCCCTCGGGCAGCGGCGGCAGCGGGTCACCCTCCGGCAGGCCGGAGTCGACGAAGCCGAGCCACGTCTGCCGGACGCCGAGCGCGGCGGCCGCGGCCGCCATCTCCAGGCGCCGCACGGCACGACGACCCTCGACCGTGTCGAACTCGTGCCCCTCGGGGACCTCGAAGCTGGGGTTGAGCACGTCACCGCGCTCTCCTCCGGTGCAGGTGACGACCAGCACCTCGACCCCTTCGGCGGCGTACCGCGCGGTGGTGGCCGCACCCTTGCTCGACTCGTCGTCCGGGTGCGCGTGCACCGCCATCAGACGCAGGGGCTCGGACCGTCCGGTGGGCGGCGCGGAGGTGGCGGAGGACAAGGTCCCTCCCGGGGTGACGGGTCGGCAGCAGGCTTCAGGGACAATGGTGCACCATGAGCGAGCCCGTCAGTCCCACCCCTCCCGCCGACCGGTACGGCACGCGCCCGCAGCGCCGCGGCATCGGGACCGGCGGCAAGGTGGCGATCGCCGCGGCCCTCGCGGCCGGTGTCGGCCTGGCCGCCTGGTTCTCGGTCGAGCAGAACCGGCGCGACCCGGTGGAGGTGGACGTCGTGAGCTTCGACGTCCGCGACGCCGAGCAGGTGGACGTCACGTTCCAGGTGCACATGCCGGTCGGGACGACGGCGGTCTGCGAGGTCGAGGCTCTCGCTCCGAGCTACGCCCAGGTGGGCACCCTGGACGTGCCCGTCGGGCCGAGCAAGGAGATCACGTCCACCTACACCGTGACCCTCCGCACCTCGGAGAAGGCCACGACCGCCGTCGTCGAGTCGTGCGACGTCCCCACCGGATCCTGAGCCGCTCGACCGCGCCACGCTGTTCGCCCGTGGCATGAGCCCTGGGTTCTGAGCCCTTCGCGGGCTATCCTGAGGGATTCACACGCCAGTCCTGTCCAGCCGACGCGCGTGCCGACGCACGTCGGTCGACCGCGCACGGCCTGATCAGGCCAACGAGCACCACGAAAGGAGAGCCCTCGTGACCGAGAGCACCGTCACCTGGCTCACCCAGGAGGCTCACGACCGGCTGCAGGCCGAGCTGGAGCACCTCTCCGGCCCTGCCCGCGCCGAGATCGCCGAGCGCATCGCCGCCGCCCGCGACGAGGGCGACCTCAAGGAGAACGGCGGCTACCACGCCGCCCGTGAGGAGCAGGCGAAGAACGAGGCCCGCATCCGTGAGCTGACCGAGAAGCTGCGCAACGTCCAGATCGGCACCCCCGCGGACGACGGCGTCGTCGAGGCGGGCATGGTCGTCACGGCGCTGGTCGCCGGGGACGAGATGACGTTCCTCCTCGGCTCCCGTGAGATCGCCGGCACGACCGACCTCGACGTGTACTCGCCGACGTCGCCGCTGGGTGCCGCGATCGACGGGCACAACATCGGCGAGAAGGTCGCGTACACCGCGCCGAACGGCCGGGAGATCCCGGTCGAGATCCTCAAGGCCACGCCCTTCGCGGGCTGACCCGCTGCCGGGACCGCCCGGACCAGGACGCATGCCGTGGGCGTGCCCGTGCAGACGGGCACGCCCACGGTCGTCTCCGGGCCGTCGTCGTGCCACGCACCCCTCACGGTCTCACGATCTGAGATCTTTGACCTTGTGCAGAAGGATCGATCCTGCGCCCCCGGCAAACCAGACCTTTCCCCGGCCTGCCAACGATCAACAGCCCCGCCAGCAGGCCACCCGGTCGAGGAATGGTCATGGGCGAGGTGAAATTTCCCCCGCGATGCGTCTAGTGTCGACGGCGGTATGGACACGACGGACACCGCAACGACCAACCATCCGACCGACGACTGCTCGACCGACGCCGTCCCCGCGTCGACCCGCCCGACGGCGGACCTCACGGGGCTGACGGTGCGCCCGCCGACGACGGCGGACGGCGCCGCGATGTGGCGACTGGCCCGCGACTCGGGCTCGCTCGACCTCAACTCCTCCTACGCGTACCTTCTGCTCGCGGACCACTTCTCCGCGACCTGCCGCCTCGCGTTCCTCGGCAGCGACGGCGACGGCGACGACGCCGGCGACGACGGCCCGGTGGGGTTCCTCGCCGCGTACCGGCTGCCCGCCGACCCGGCCACGCTCTTCGTGTGGCAGGTCGCCGTGGACCCGCGGGCGCGGGGCCGGCGTGTCGCGGGTCGCCTGCTGGACGCGGTGGTCGACGCCACCGGCGAGGGCGGCCCCGCCGTCGCCCGGGTGCACACCACCGTGACCGCGGACAACGCGGCGTCGCGACGCGTCTTCGCGCGCTGGGCCGCCGAGCGCGGCGCGACGCTGCGCGAGACCACCGGCTACGAGGCGGCCGACTTCCCCGACGGGCACGACGGCGAGCCGCTGCTGGTCATCGAGGGCTTCCGCCCCTCCCGCTGACCCGCCGCCGACCGCACGGTCGGCGGCCAGACCCCGGGCTGCGCCGGTTCGGCGCGCAGGTGACGACGCAGCCCCACCACTACCCACTCAGCACCGGCGCGCACCACCTCAAGGAGTGTCATTCGTGACCACCCCGACCGTCCCCACCACCGAGGCGTCCGCCGCCGCCGACCCGACGGGCTTCACCGCCCTCGAGTCGGAGGTCCGCAGCTACTCGCGCTCCTGGCCCGTCGTGTTCGACCGGGCCGTGGGAGCGACGGTGCACGCCGAGGACGGCACCGAGTACCTCGACTTCTTCGCCGGCGCGGGCACCCTCAACTACGGCCACAACAACCCCCGGCTCAAGCAGGTGCTGCTCGACTACCTGACCGACGACCGCATGGTGCACACGCTCGACATGCTCACCTCGGCGCGCCGTGAGTTCCTCGAGACGTTCAGCGACGTGGTCCTGCGCCCGCGCGGCCTGGACCACAAGGTCGTCTTCCCCGGCCCCGGCGGCGCGAACGCGGTCGAGGCGGCGCTGAAGCTCGCGCGCAAGGTGACGGGCCGGGAGTCGGTCATCAACTTCACCAACGCCTTCCACGGCATGACGCTGGGCGCCCTGTCGGTGACCGGCAACTCGATGAAGCGCGGCGGGGCGGGCGTCCCGCTGGTGCACGCCACGCCGATGCCGTACGACGACTACTTCGACGGCGACGTGCCCGACTTCGTGTACCTGGAGCGGCTGCTCGCGGACAGCGGTTCCGGCCTCAACGCCCCGGCCGCGGTCATCGTCGAGACGGTGCAGGGCGAGGGCGGGGTCAACGCGGCGCGCGCGGAGTGGCTGCGCGGCCTGGCGGACCTGTGCCGTCGGCACGGCATCCTGCTGATCCTCGACGACATCCAGATGGGCTGCGGCCGCACCGGCCCGTTCTTCTCGTTCGAGGAGGCCGGGATCGTGCCGGACATCATCTGCCTGTCGAAGTCGATCTCCGGGTACGGGCTGCCGATGGCCCTCACCCTGGTGCGTCCCGAGCTCGACATCTGGGAGCCCGGCGAGCACAACGGCACCTTCCGCGGGTTCGCGCCCGCGTTCGCGACGGCGTCCGAGGCGATCCGCCTCTACTGGGCGGACGACGAGCTGCAGCGCTCCACGATCGACAAGGGCACGCTCGTCGAGGCGCACTTCAACTCGCTGGTCGCGCGCTACGGCGACGACATCCTCGTCGGCAAGGGCCGTGGCCTGGCGCGCGGCCTGCAGACGCCGGACGGCGAGACGGCCGCCCGCATCTGCGACGAGGCGTTCACCCGCGGGCTGCTCATGGAGACGTCCGGCCCCGACGGCGAGGTCGTGAAGCTCCTGCCGCCGCTGACCATCACCTACGACGAGCTGCAGCGCGGCCTCAAGATCATCGGCGAGTCCGTCGCCGCCGTCCTCGGCTGACGTCCTGCCCGCTCCCCGACCACCGCACCCGAACCACCGGAGGTACCCCGTGCTCGTGCGCACCCTCGACGAGATCACCGACACCGACGCCGACGTCAAGAGCGAGAACTGGCGCAGCAAGCGCATCGTCCTGGCGAAGGAGGGCGTCGGCTTCTCCGTCCACGAGACGACGCTCTACGCCGGCACCGAGAGCTTCTTCTGGTACGCCAACCACATCGAGGCGGTCTTCATCACCGCCGGCGAGGGCGAGATCGAGGATCTCGGCACCGGCGAGGTGCACCCGCTGCGCCCCGGCTCGCTGTACCTGCTGAACGACCACGACAAGCACCTGGTGCGCCCGCGCACCGACATCACGTGCGTGTGCGTGTTCAACCCGCCGGTCACCGGCCGGGAGGTGCACGACGAGAACGGCGTGTACCCGCTCGTCACGGAGCCGGAGCCCGCGACCGCCTGACCGCGACCGCCCAACCCCCGACCCCGACCGCTGTGGGTACGGAAACGGCGAGAATTCGTG
>NZ_JBHUWC010000116.1:0-13159 GCF_042670225.1 Isoptericola sp. NPDC057191
GGGGCACCTCGCTGGAACGTCGCACCAGGTGATCGTCCCACCGGGCACCCACACGCGCCGCTGGTTTTCCCGGGTGCGCGGTGCCGCCGGTCATGGTCGGGCCGCCCGGTCAGGCGGCCCGGCGCCCGGCCGTGTCCTGCGGCCGCAGCGCGTCCACCCCGCGGCCGATCTGCTCCGCCCGACGGGTCACCTGGCGCTCCCAGGCCGACGGGTCGGTCCGCGCCGCCACGGCGTCGAGCGTCGCGCCGAGCTGCTGCACCGCGCGCCGGGAGGCGCCCCGGTCGCGCAGCCGCCGGACCACGGTCGCGGTCCACCGGCCCGCCGCCCGCACCGGCGCGGGCGTGCCGCGCTGGTAGGAACGCGCCAGCCGCTCCCGGCGGTACTCCAGCTCTGCCTGGATCGCCCGGTCGAAACCGATCATCTGGTCCATCTCGATCCCCTCGCCGGCCGGTCGTCCCGGCCTCTCGTGCCGGCCACCGCCGGCTGTCTCGTTCTGGTGATGACCACGCTCGTCCTGAGGCCCGGGGGCGGGGATCGGGCAACCGACCTGTCTTCGGCGGGCGGGGTACCTCAGACCGCCGAGGTCACCGGCCGACAGGCCCTAGGGATGGTCTGAGGTACCCACGGCGGACCCGGCTCCGGGGATCTCACCCGGTATCCGTTGCGACGTAGGTCACAGCGGACGCACACTGGGGGGACCGGACCGATACGGGGGTGGACTCGTGGCTGGATCTGTTGGAGGCGCCTTCGACGCGCTGCCGATGCTGGGAAGAGGCAAGCACCGCAACCCGAAGAAGGGCGCGTGCTTCATGGAGCTGGCGTCGTTCCTGGCCGGGGAGCGCTGGAGCGACCATCCCCAGTGCACGCACCCGCTGCTGGCGATGCTCGCGCGCGCCGTGAACGACCTGACCTCCGACGGGAACCGGCCGCAGCTGGCGCCGCTCATCCCGTCCGTCATCGGGCTGACCAGCTCCGACCCGCGCTGGGACGTCCAGATCGCGCTGCGGGCGGCACAGATGGCCCTGCCCGTGGCGCCCGCGGACCGGCAGCAGACGCTGGCCGTGGCGATCATCGGCGCGGAACGCATGCTCGACGTCCTCGACGGGCGTCCCGAGGGCACCCTCGCGCCGGAGAGCGCGGACGCCCTCGCCGCGTCGCCCAAGACCGCCGAGTGGGCCTACCGCTTCTGCGAGGGCACGCGCGTGCGGCCCAAGCGGTTCGTGCGGGACGCCGCACCGTCGGTCGTCTCGACCGCCGTGCAGGGCATCAGCGAGGCCTTCGTCCCGGACACGGACGCCCGCCTGCGCGCCCTGCTCGGGGCCACCATCGAGGACGCGCGGCGCTGGGCCGGCCGCACGGACGACGACCGCCCGGCCCTCGCACCCGACCAGTGGGCGCCCGTCGTGAAGCCGGCGGCCGCCGCGAGCTGAGCAGCCGAGCACCCGGACCCCCGCGCCCCTCCGGGACGTGGGGGTCCGGCACGTCCCCGCCGCTCTCCCGGCACAGTTCCCCCGGACGGCGGCCCGGCACCTCCCCGCGTCTGGTAGACCGGAGCCGTGACCCACGAGACCGCGACGACCGCCGTCGACAACCCTCTCGAGCAGCTCACCCTCGACGACCTGCGCCGCCGCACCTCCGTGAAGTGGCAGGTGTACCCGCCCGACGTGCTGCCGCTGTTCGTCGCCGAGATGGACACCCCCGTCGCACCGTGCGTCGTCGGCGCCGTGCGCGCAGCCCTCGACCTCGGCGACACCGGGTACGACGTCGGCACCGCGTACGCGGAGGCGCTCGCGCCGTTCGCCGCCGACCGGTGGGGGTGGACGCCCGACGTCGCGTCGAGCCGCACCCTGCCCGACGTCATGGTGGCGGTCGTGGAGGTGCTGCGCGTCCTCACCGGCCCCGGGGACGCCGTCGTCGTCACCCCGCCCGTGTACCCGCCGTTCTACGGTTTCCCGGGCCACGAGGGCCGCCGGGTCGTGGAGGCGCCGCTCGGCGCCGACCTGCGCCTCGACCTGGGCACGCTGGAGCAGGCCTTCGCCGACGCCACGGGCGCCTCCGCCCACGGCACCGGGCCAGGGTCCGGGCGTCGCGCCGTCCTGCTGCTGTGCAACCCGCACAACCCGACCGGGACCGTGCACACGCGCGCCGAGCTCGAGGCGGTGCTGGCGCTCGCGGACCGGTACGGCGTGCGCGTCGTGGCCGACGAGATCCACGCCCCGTTCACGTTCGAGCGCGTCGCCGCAGGCGCCGCCCCGTTCGTCCCGCTGCTGTCCGTGGCCGGCTCCGAGGACGCCGTCGTGGTCCAGTCGGCGTCCAAGGCCTTCCACCTGGCGGGCCTGCGCGCCGCCGTCGCCCTCGGCGGCCCGGACGCGGCCGCCGACCTGCGCCGCATCCCCGAGGAGGCCGGGCACGCCGTCAACCACCTGGCGGTGCTCGCGCACGCCGCCGCGTACCGCGAGGGCGGGCCGTGGCTCGACTCCCTCCTCGCCGGGGTGCACCGCAACCGTGCGCTCGTCGCCACGCTGCTGGCCGAGCACGCCCCGGCCGTCCGCCTGCAGCCGGCCGAGGCCACCTACCTCGCGTGGCTGGACGTCCGGGACGCGCTGCCCGCCGGCGTCGCGGCCACCGGCGCGGCCGGCCTCGTCCTGGAACGCGGCCGCCTCGCCCTCGAGGACGGCGTGCGGTTCGGCGCGGGCGGCGCCGGGTGGCTGCGCCTCAACCTCGCCACGTCGACGGCGGTCCTCACCGAGGCCGTGCGGCGGCTCGGGCGGGCGCTGACCGAAGGCTGACACCGTCGCGCCGCAGGAACCAGCGCCCACCACCGGCCCGGCGCGACCTCCGTGCCGCCCGGTCGGCTAGCGCACGTAGGCGGGCGCCGGCGCGACGCCGAACGCCTCCTCCAGGGTGGCGGTGCCCGCCAGGTGCATGCGGGTCGTCAGGGTGGTGCCCACGTACCGCAGGTGCCAGGGTTCGGCGCTGTAGCCCGTGACCGCGGCGGCGCCCCGCGGGTACCGCACGACGAACCCGTAGCGCCACGCGTGGGACGCCACCCAGCGGCCTGTCTCCGTCCGCCCGAAGCGCGTGTACGACGTGCCCCGCTGGGCGACGTCCGCCGCCAGCCCCGTCTGGTGCTCCGAGAACCCGGGACGGGCGGAGAACGTGTCCGCCTCCCGGCGCCCGTGACCCTCGACGTAGCGCGCGTACAGCCGCCGCTGGTCGGCCTCCGACCGGTACCCCGAGGCGAGGACGAGCTCGCGTCCGGTGGCGGCGTCGGCCGCGGCGGCCAGCCGCTCGAGCGCGCGCGCCGCCACGGGCCGCAGGCGGTCGTGCCCGCCGAGAGCGGGGACGTCCGGGGTCACGAGGTGCTCCGGCGCCCAGCCCCGCGGAGCGATCGGCCGCGCCTTGTTCACCAGCACGAGCGGGTCCGCAGGATCGTCCACCGGGGTCCACGCGCTGGTCAGGACCACCGTGTCGTCCGGCCGGGGGACGGGGATCGCCGCGCCGGCCGCGGCCGCCGGGACCGCCGCCCCGCACACCGCCAGGGCCCCGACGACGGATGCCGCACGAAATCTATGCAGCACCGTTACCAGGACACGGGGTGACATGCCGTCAAGACTGCCAGGAAGCCGTTAACCTCGCCAAGGTGCGCCGTCGCTACCGCCTCGCTCTCGCCGCCGTCCTGGCCCCTGTGATGGCCGTGCCCCTCGTCGCCTGCTCAGGCCCCGACGTCCCGCCCGCCGACGCCGCCGCGAAGGCGCTCGCGGGCGCGCTGCTGGCCGGGGACGTGGCCGACCAGCCGCTGAAGTCGCCCGGGTCGGTGGACCCGCAGACGCAGCTGACGCAGGTGCTGCGGCCCCTGGTCGACGCGGCCGGGAAGCGGAAGCACACGGTGACCGTGGCGGAGGTGGGCAAGCCGGTCACGAAGGACGGGGCCACGACGGCCGACGTCACGCTGGACTGGGCCTGGCCCCTGGGACGCGACCTCTCCTGGAAGTACTCGACCACGGCACACCTGGCGTACACGGCGCCCGAGAGCGGCGACGGGGACGGCACCTGGCGCACCACCTGGAGCCCGGACGTGCTGGTGCCCGACCTGGCGCCGGGCGAGCGCCTGAGCGTCACGACGCTCGACTCCGACCGGGGCGACCTCCTCGACGGCGACGACAAGCCGATGGTCACGGCCCGGGGCGTGTGGCACATCGGGGTCGACAAGACGGCGGTCGAGGGCCTCGGGCAGGAGTCCGCGGCGCGCGACCTCGCACAGCTGGTGGGGCTGGAGCCCAACGAGTTCTTCGCCCAGGTCGAGGCGGCCGGCGACAAGGCGTTCGTCGAGGCGATCACCATCCGCAAGCAGAACCCCGGCGTGGACTTCACGCTCGACGACGCCCTGGACATCATCGGTGTCCGCGCCCTCGAGGACACGCAGGAGCTGGGCCCCACCAGCACCTTCGCCAAGCCGATCCTGGGTCGCGTCGGCGAGGCGACCGCAGAGGTCGTCAAGAAGTCGAAGGGCGCCGTGCAGGCCGGGGACGTCGTGGGCCTGTCCGGGATGCAGCAGGCCTACGACGACCAGCTCACCGGGCACCCTGGCGTCGTCGTGAGCGTCGTGCCGGCGGGGGGCGCGGACGGCGCCGTCGGCCTGGACGGCGAGCCCGCGGAGGACGACGACAAGGACCGCGAGCTGTACCGCGTGGACGCGGTGGACGGCACGCCCGTGGCGACGACGCTGGACCAGGACCTGCAGGAGCACGCCGAGGACGTGCTCGACGACGTGGACCCGGCGAGCGCGATCGTCGCGATCCGGCCGTCCGACGGCGCGGTGCTCGCCGCGGCGAGCGGGCCCGGGGGAGAGGGCTGGTCCACGGCGACGCTCGGCCAGTACCCGCCGGGGTCCACGTTCAAGGTGGTGGACGCGCTCGCGATGCAGCGGGCGGGGATCACGCCGGACACGAAGGTGGCGTGCACCGACTCGATCACGGTGGACGGGCGCACGTTCGGCAACGTGCCGGGCTACCCGGCGTCGGCCACGGGCGACGTGCCGCTGCGCACCGCGTTCGCGCACTCGTGCAACACGGCGATGATCGCCCAGAGCGGCAAGGTCGCCCAGGCGGACCTCACGACCGCGGCGTCTGACCTGGGCCTGGTCGGCGACGCGGCCGCGGCGGAGTCCCTGGGGGTGCCCGCGTTCCTCGGCGCGGTGCCGCAGAAGGCGAGCGAGACCGAGCACGCGGCGTCGATGATCGGCCAGGGCAAGGTGCAGGCGTCGCCGCTCGGGATGGCGACGGTCGCGGCGAGCGTCGCGGCCGGCCACCGGGTCGAGCCGGTGCTGGTGCGCGACGACGACGAGGCGGACGAGGAGAAGCCGTCCACGCCCGGCGTGAGCGAGGCCGAGGCGAAGGTGCTGCGCGAGCTCATGCACGGCGTCGTGACCGACGGCAGCGCCGACATGCTGCAGGACGTGCCGGGCATCGTCGGCGCCAAGACGGGCACCGCCCAGTACGGCGACGGCTCCCAGCAGCACGTGTGGATGATCGCGATCGTCGACGACCTCGCCGTCGCCGTCTTCGTCGAGGACGGCTACCGCGGGTCGGACACGGCGGGACCCCTCATGGAGGACTTCCTGGACGGCCTGTGACGGCCGGCGGGGGTCCCGGTTCACCCGCGCAGCGCGGGTGAGCCCTCGGGGTCCGACCTAGGCTCGAAGGCGCCGACCCGCCGACGACGAGGGGAACCGCCATGGTCAGCAGGACCCGAGGGAGCGGCCGGCGCCGCCCCCGCAGCGGGGACGTCGAGCTCAACCCCGTCTTCGTCCGACCGGGGGAGACGCGCTCCGTGCCGCGCGACCGGCTCCCGGCAGAGGAGTCGCTGCCCGAGACGGCGTTCCAGATCGTCCACGACGAAGCCATGCTCGACGGCAACGCCCGCCTCAACCTCGCCACCTTCGTCGGCACGTGGATGGACGACCACGCGAGCCGCCTCTACCTGGAGGCCGCCGACAAGAACATGGTCGACAAGGACGAGTACCCGGCCACGGCGGCGGTCGAGGACCGGTGCTGGCGCATGCTCGCCGACCTCTGGCACGCGCCGGACCCGCGGAAGGCGATGGGCACCTCCGCCATCGGCTCGTCCGAGGCGTGCATGCTCGCCGGGCTCGCGCTCAAACGCCGCTGGCAGCAGGCCCGGCGCGACGCCGGCAAGCCGGTCGGCACGCCCAACCTGGTGATGTCCAGCGCGGTGCAGGTGTGCTGGGAGAAGTTCTGCAACTACTTCGAGGTCGAGCCGCGCTACGTGCCCATCAGCGAGGAGCACCGCGTGCTCGACGGGCACGACCTGGAGAAGTACGTCGACGAGGACACCATCGGCGTGGTCGCCATCCTCGGCGTGACCTACACCGGCATGTACGAGCCCGTGACCGAGATCGCGGCCGCGCTCGACCGGATCCAGGCGGCCACCGGGCTGGACGTGCCCATCCACGTGGACGGGGCGTCGGGCGCGATGGTGGCGCCGTTCGTGCAGCCCGACCTCGTGTGGGACTTCCAGGTGGAACGGGTCGCGTCGATCAACACCTCCGGCCACAAGTACGGCCTGGTCTACCCCGGCCTGGGCTGGGTGGTCTGGCGCGACGAGGCGGCGCTGCCCGAGAGCCTCGTGTTCCGGGTGAGCTACCTGGGCGGCGACATGCCGACCCTCGCGCTGAACTTCTCCCGCCCGGGCGCGCAGGTGCTGCTGCAGTACTACATGTTCCTGCGGCTGGGGCGAGCCGGGTACGAGGCCGTGCAGAACACCTCCCACGACGTCGCGCGGTTCCTCGCCGACGGCGTGGGCAGGCTGCCCGCGTTCGAGCTGTGGAACGACGGCTCCGATATCCCCGTCTTCGCGTGGCGGCTGCGGCCGGGGCATACGGAGAACTGGAACCTGTACCACCTGTCCGACCGCCTGCGGACCCGCGGCTGGCTCGTGCCGGCGTACCCCATGCCCGACGACCTCACCGACGTGACCGTGCAGCGCGTCGTCGTGCGCAGCGGTCTCAGCCAGGACCTCGCGGCGTCGTTCCTCGCCGACCTCGAGGAGGAGGTCGCCTACCTCGACGCCCTCACCGGCCCGATGCCCACCGAGGGGCAGCGCACCGGCTTCATCCACTGACAGCCGGTCGAAGGCGTCAGCGGGCGAAACGCTCCGACCGCTCGACGACGCGGCCCGCGCCGCGCCCGCCCTCGGCGGCGGGGTCCCAGGTGTAGACCTCGGTGCCGGTGACGAAGACGTGCTCGGCGCGCGAGGCCACGTCGAGCGGGTCCCCCGACCAGACGACGACGTCGCCGTCGAGGCCGGGGGCCAGCGCGCCCACGCGGTCGTCGAGCCCGAGGAAGGACGCCGGGTTCACCGTCAGCGCCTCGAGCGCGACCTGCGGGTCCAGGCCCTCCTTCACCGCGAACGACGCCTGGTGCACGAGGAAGTTGATCGGCACCACCGGGTGGTCGGTCGTGATGGCGACGCGGACGCCCGCCTCCGCGAGCCGGGCGAGGTTGGCGATGTCGCGGTCGCGCAGCTCCACCTTGGAGCGCGACGTGAGCATGGGGCCGTAGATGACAGGGACGTCCCGCTCGGCGAGCACGTCGGCGATCGCGGCGCCGTCCGTGCCGTGGTTGACCACGAGGCGGTAGCTGAACTCGTCGGCCAGGCGCAGGGCCGTCGCGATGTCGTCGGCGCGGTGCGTGTGCTGGTCCCACGCGAGCTCCCCGGCGAGCACCCGGGCCAGGGTCTCCTTGCCGAGGTCGCGGGCGAACGGCTCGCCCTTGGCGTCGGCGGCGTCGCGCTGCGCGGCGTAGTGCTGCGCGTCGAGGAACGCCTGCCGGATGACGGCGGCCACCCCGAGCCGGGTGGACGGCGCCTTCTTCTGGTCGCCGTAGACGCGCTTGGGGTTCTCGCCCAGCGCGGACTTCACGGACACGGCGTCGCTGATGACCTGCTCGTCGACCGTCCGGCCGCCCCACGTCTTGATCGCGACCGTCTGCCCGCCGATCGGGTTGGCGGAGCCCGGCTTCACGACGACGGACGTCACGCCGCCCGCCAGCGCGTCGCGGAAGCCCTCGTCCTCGATGTTGATCGCGTCGAGCGCGCGCAGGTGCGCGCCGTCCGGGCCGGTCTTCTCGTTGGTGTCGTCGCCGGCCCAGCCCGCGGCCTCCTCGTGCACGCCCACGTGCCCGTGCGACTCGACGAACCCCGGCAGCACCCAGCGGCCGCGCGCGTCCACGGTGCGCACGCCGTCGGGGACCGCGACGTCCGGCCCGACGGCGGAGACCACGCCGTCCAGCACCAGCACGGTGCCGCCCTCGATCGGCAGGCCGTCCACCGGGACGACGTAGCCGCCCGTGATCGCGACGGACGAGCGGGCGGTGCGGATCGGTGCGGTCATGAGAGCCATCATGCCGCTGGACGCGCCGGTCGGGGGTCACCATGTCCGACGGTGCTGCTAGAACCGGCACGGAGGGTTCCGTCGTCTCCCCGAAAGGGTCTCCCATGAACCGCCTGCCCACCGACGTGCACCCGTTCGAGGAGCATGCCACCGACGCCGACCTGGCCGACCTGCGCGCGCGGCTGGCCGCGGCCCGGCTGCCCGAGCCCGAGACGGTCCACGGCGCCGGGCCCGGCCGCCGCTGGGACCAGGGCGTCCCGCTCGCGGACCTCGTCGAGCTCGTGGGCTACTGGCGCAGCGGGTACGACTGGCGGGCGTTCGAGAGCCGTCTCGACCAGCTCGGCCAGTTCCGCACGACCGTCGACGGTCTGGGGATCCACTTCCTGCACCGCCGCTCCTCCCGCGCGGACGCGACACCCCTCGTCCTGACGCACGGTTGGCCCGGCAGCGTCGCCGAGCTGGCCCACGTCGTCGACGAGCTCGCGGACCCCCGGCGTGCCGACGCCCCCGCGTTCCACGTCGTGGTCCCGTCGCTGCCGGGCTTCGGGTACAGCGACAAGCCGGCCGCCACCGGGTGGGGCACCGAGAGGATCGCGGCCGCGTGGGTGGAGCTCATGGGCCGGCTCGGCTACCGCGAGTTCCTCGCCCACGGCGGCGACTGGGGCGGCAACATCACCACGGTCCTGGCCGGCCGGTTCCCCGAGCGTGTCCTCGGGATCCACACCACGTTCGCGGCGGCCCCGCCCGGGCTGACGACCGACGGACTCACGGAGACGGAGCGGCGGTGGGCGGAGGAGACCCGCGAGTTCTACGCGGGCCCCCGCGGGGCGTACGCGAAGCAGCAGGCGGCCCGGCCGCAGACCATCGGCTACTCGCTCGTCGACTCGCCGGTCGGCCTCCTCGCCTGGATCCTCGACAAGTTCGCCGAGTGGTCGGACACCGACGACAGCCCGTTCGAGACCATCTCCAGGGACCGGGTCCTGGACGACGTCACCCTGTACTGGCTGACGCGCAGCGGCGCGTCGGCAGGCCGCATCTACGCCGAGAGCCACGGCGCCCTGGACCCCGACCTGCGGGTGGACGTCCCGGCGGCGATCACCATGTACCCGCGTGACGTCGAGAAGTGCCCGCGGCCCTGGGCCGAGGAGCGGTACCGGAAGATCGTCCGGTGGCGGGAGCCCGCGGCGGGCGGCCACTTCCCGTCGCTGGAGGTCCCGGAGCAGTTCGTCGAGGACCTGCAGGACGGCCTCGCCGCCGTGCTGGCCGCCCGCCGGTAGCGCGACGGGCCCGCCGCTCGCCGTCGGCTACTCGGCGGGGACTACTCCGTGGGGACGTTCTCCTCGAGCTCTGCCAGCCAGGCCGCGGCCGACGCGTCGGAGGGCATCCGCCAGTCCCCGCGCGGCGACATCGTGCCGCCGGGGGAGACCTTGGGCCCGTTGGGCAGGGCGGACCGCTTGAACTGCGACGAGAAGTAGCGCCGGAAGAAGACCGTCTCCCACTTCCGGATGGTCGCCAGGTCGTAGGCGGACCGCTCGTCGTGGGGGAAGTTCGGCGGCCAGGCGCCCGTCTCGGCGTCGCGCCAGGCGTGCCAGGCGAGGAACGCGATCTTCGACGGCCGCAGGCCGTGGCGCAACGTCCAGAACAGCGTGAAGTCCTGGAGGGCGTACGGCCCGATCGTGGCCTCGGTGGACTGCGGCGCCTCGCCCTCAGCGGCGGGCACCAGCTCGGGGGAGATCTCCTGGGCGAGGATGTCGCGCAGCAGGTCGTTGGTCTCGTCGTCGAACCGCCCGGTGTCCGCCACCCAGCGGATGAGGTGCTGGATGAGCGTCTTCGGCACGCCGGCGTTCACCGCGTAGTGCGACATCTGGTCGCCCACACCGTAGGTGCACCACCCCAGCGCGAGCTCGGACAGGTCGCCCGTGCCGAGGACGATGCCACCACGGTGGTTGGCGAGGCGGAACAGGTAGTCGTAGCGCAGCCCGGCCTGGACGTTCTCGAACGTGACGTCGTAGACCTTCTCGCCGGAGCCGTACGGGTGGCCGAGGTCGCGCAGCATCTGCTCGGCGGCGGGCCGGATGTCGAGCTCCTCGAAGTGCACGCCGAGCGACCGTGCGAGCCGGGTGGCGCGGTCCTTCGTCTCGGACGACGTGGCGA
Source organism: Isoptericola sp. NPDC057191 (assembly GCF_042670225.1). Taxonomy (NCBI): domain Bacteria; kingdom Bacillati; phylum Actinomycetota; class Actinomycetes; order Micrococcales; family Promicromonosporaceae; genus Isoptericola; species Isoptericola sp. NPDC057191. The sequence goes on from NZ_JBHUWC010000116.1 coordinate 10,568, forward strand.
AGCCGGGCATGGTGATCGCGTGGATGTCGGAGCGCGGCCGGCCGAGCTGGTCCATCGCACGGGCCGCGACGATCAGGGCGTGCGTCGAGTCGAGACCGCCGGAGACCCCGATGACGATCTTGGGCTGGCCGATGGCGCGCAGCCGCTGCTCCAGCCCGGCCACCTGGATGGAGTAGGCCTCGTAGCAGTCCTGGGCGAGGCGCTGCGGGTCGTCGGGCACGAAGGGGAACCGGTCCACCTTGCGGCGCAGCCCGACGTCCCCGGACGGCGGGTCGACCGTCCACGCCACGGTGCGGAAGTCGAGGCGGTCGGCGAGAGCGCGGCGGTTGTCGTCGAACGACCCCTGCCGCAGGCGCTCCTGGCGCAGGCGGTCGAGGTCGACGTCGGCCACCGCACGTCGCGGGCCGTCCGGGAAGCGCTCGGTCTCGGCGAGCACGTCGCCCACCTCGTAGACCATCGTCTGGCCGTCCCACGACAGGTCGGTGCTCGACTCGCCCTGCGCCGCCGCGTACGCGTAGGCCGCGAGGTTGCGGTGCGACGCCGAGCGCACCATGAGGCGCCGGTCCTCCGCGCGGGCCACCGTGATGGGGCTGGCCGACAGGTTGAGCAGCACCGTCGCGCCCGCCAGCGCGGCCTCCGCCGACGGGGGCACGGGGACCCACAGGTCCTCGCACACCTCGACGTGCACGACGAGGCCCGCGACGTCGTCCGCCGCGAACAGCAGGTCGGGGCCGAACGGCACCGGCCCGTCCGCGAACGGCAGGGTCACGGTGGCGCCGCGCCGGTCGTCGCCGGGCGCGAACCAGCGCTTCTCGTAGAACTCGCGGTAGTTCGGCAGGTACGACTTGGGCGCGACGCCGAGCACCCGGCCGCCCTGCACGACGACGGCGCAGTTCAGCAGCCGGTTGCCGACCTCGAGCGGGGCGCCGACGACCAGCATCGGGCGCAGGTCCGCGCTGGCCTCCACGATCGTCGCGAGCGCGTCGGACGTCGCCTCGAGCAGCGTGTCGGCGAGGTGCAGGTCGTCGATCGCGTAGCCGGACACGCTCAGCTCGGGGAAGACGGCGACCGCCACGTCGTCGTCGTGGCACGCGCGCGCCTCGGCGAGGATCGCGGCCGCGTTGGCGCGGGGGTCGGCGACGGTGACGGGGACGGTGCAGGCCGCGACGCGGGCGAAGCCGTGGGCGTAGGCCGAGGTGAAGTCCACCCCCCGAGTGTAGGAACACCGCCGCCCCCACGAGCTGTCAGACCCAGGTGCTGCCATGCCGGCACGTGACTCTGACAGGTTGCGGGGCCCGGAAAGTTGTCAGACGCAGGTGCCGCTCTATCGGCACCTGGGTCTGACAGGTCTCGTTAGGGTCGGGTCGTGCACCCCCACCTCGCCCGCCGCCGGCGCGCCTTCGTCGTCCTGCTCGCGGCGCTGCTCGGCCCGGCGCTCGGCCTCGCCGTCGCGCAGCCCGCCGCCGCGCACGACCGGCTCGTCTCCTCCGACCCGGCCGACGGCGCCCGCCTCGCCGAGCCCCCGACGGCGATCACGCTCGTGTTCAGCGCGGACGTGCTGCAGGCCGGCGCCCAGGTGGCCGTCGCGACGTCCGCCGGCACGACGTCCGCGCAGGTCGCCGTCGACGGCGACGAGGCCACCGCGACCCTGCCCGCCGGCCTTCCCGGCGGCACGTGGGACGTCACGTGGCGCGTCGTCTCCTCCGACGGCCACCCGGTCGAGGGCGACCTCTCGTTCACCGTCGCGGCCACCTCACCGAGCCCGTCACCCAGCCCGTCACCGAGCCCGACGCCCAGCCCGACGTCGCCTGCGCCGAGCGCGCCCGACGACGGTCACGTGCACCGCACCGGGACGCCGGGTGCCGAGCTCGACGCGCAGGGCGAGGCCGGATGGGCGACGGCGTGGCTGTTCCCGGTGGCCGTGCTGGCGGCCGTGGGCGTCGCTGCGGCCCTCGTGCTGCGGGCGCGGCGGCCCGAGGCGGCCGACGACGAGCGGGACGACGATCAGGACGACGATCAGGACGACGAGCGGGACGACGGGTCCGGCGGACCGCAGGCCTGACGAGCCGTCGAGCACGCGATCTGTGCCGCCATGAGGGCCGATAGCGGGACAGATCACGTGCCCGGCAGGGGTCTCGGTGGGAGTGTCCGGCACGCCACGCGCGGAAAAGTCGCAGGAATCCGCGGATGTTCCCTAGTGTGTTCCCCGGTCCCCCGGCGCGAGCCGGCCAGGATCGAGAACGTGACGACGTGCGGGTCGCGCGCGTCGTGAACCGGAGAAGGGATGCACATGTCGCTGAACAAGTCCGAGCTGGTCTCGGCCATCGCCGGCAAGGCCGAGCTCAGCAAGGCGGAGGCGGAGAAGTTCCTCAACGCCTTCCAGGCTGTGCTCGAGGAGTCGCTCGCCAAGGGCGAGGCTGTCAAGGTCACGGGTCTGCTCTCGGTCGAGCGCGTCGAGCGCGCGGCCCGCACCGGTCGCAACCCGCGCACGGGCGAGGAGATCCAGATCCCGGCCGGCTTCGGTGTGAAGATCAGCGCCGGCTCGCTGCTGAAGAAGGCCGTCGCCAAGTGATCCTTCGCTGACACGACGAC
>NZ_JBHUWC010000117.1:0-12803 GCF_042670225.1 Isoptericola sp. NPDC057191
CAGGTTGCCGACCCGGGCACGGGATGGTGCGCTCCCGTCCGCGTCAGGACGCGGCGGGGATGTTCGCCAGCAGGGCGCTCAGCGCGCTCGCCTGGGTGCGCCAGTCGAACACGTTCGCCTTGTCGGTCCCGCTGCCCCCGGCCCAGCGCAGGCCGAGACGGTCCTCGCCGTTGCGGTCGTGGGCCCAGACGGACCCCGCCTGGCGGTCGACGAACCCCTGGTAGGGGTGGTCGTCGAGGGCGTCGTTCAGGTCGCCCAGGTACCGCAGGAAGATGCCCTTGAACTGCTTGGCGTTGTCGTCGCAGGTGCCCGCCGGGTCGCACTCCTCGGTGAGGATCCCGTCGGTGACCAGCTCCGGGTCGGTGGTGCCGGCGTCCGCGAGCCGGCGCACGGTCGTGAGGACCGACGCGTCGCCCGTGGCCCGGTAGAGCTCGAGGCCGCCACCGAGGAACACGCCCTGGTTGTACGTCCACACGGTGCCGCCGTTGTTCTCGCAGTCACCGTTGAGCCCGTCGTTCACCAGCCCGTCGGCGTTGATCATGCCGCTGGAGGTGATCCAGTCCCAGCCGGCCTGCGAGCGCGCGAGCCACGTGGTGTCGCCGTCGATCCGGTTGTGCAGCTCGGCCGTCAGCCGCACCCACAGCCCGTTCGTGACGGCGTTCTTGTAGGTGCGCTCGTGGTCCCACCACACGCCTCCGCCGCAGGTGCTGGTGTCCCAGTAGCCGTTGACGAACTCGCCGACCTTCTCCGCCATGTCGAGGTACTTCTGGTCGCCGGTGAGGTCGTACGCCTGCACCCAGGCGAGGCCCCACCACTCGGAGTCGTCGATCGCGCGGCTGGTGAAGTTGCCCCACAGCTCGTCGCCCGAGAGCTCGCCCGCGGGGAACGTGCCCTTGTTGCGCTCGAACGTGCGGTCCACCTGCGGCAGGTAGCTCCGGTCGCCCGTGCGCTGCATGTACTCGATGACGGTCTCCGTCGCGACGGCGGAGTTCCACCAGCTCGACGGCCACCACGCCTTGTTCGGGTCGTAGTCGCCCATGAGCACCTCGGCGGCACGGGTGGCCCGGACCGTCGACGGCGGGGACGCGATCAGCTCGTCCAGGAGCGGCAGGAGGGCGGCCTTGGCGAGGCGGCTCACCCGGGAGTCCTTCGCGTCGGCGACGGTCGAGCGCAGCTCGGCCAGCGCGTCCGCGAGCGGGGCGGCGTGGTTGCCGTCGGCGGCGTCCTGCGCCTCGTCGACCAGGTCGAGGAGGGTGCGCGAGAGGCCCTTGTTGATGTCGCCGCTGCGGGTCAGGTCCCCGATCTGGGCCCGGACCAGGCCGAGGCCTTCGCCGGCCCCGATCCACTGCGACACGACCAGCTCGAGGTCCTCGCGCACCCGGTCGGGCAGGAGGCTCTCCGGCGTGCCGTCCATGACGGCCTTGAGCGCCCGCACCTGGGCGCGCACGCCGTCCGTGTCGCCGTCGTCCTCGGCCGCCTGGGCGGCGTCGACGACGTCGCCGAGCTCCCGTGCGGTGCGTGCCGGGATCTGCCGGTCATGCCGTGCGTCGTCGAGCACGGCGGCGATCTCCGCCACGCGCGGCTGGTGCGCCAGGAGCTCCAGCTCGGACAGCGAGGTGGCCTTGTCCTGCGACGCGGTCACGAGGAGCCGGTAGTGCCCGTAGATGCCCGGGTCGGCCACGGAGAACGCCCGTGTCTGCTGCCGGTCGGCGAACTTCTGCGCGCGCCGGGTGTCGAGCGTGACCCACTTCTTGCCGTCGGCCGAGCCCTGCAGGGTCCAGGCCTTCGGGTCGCCTCCCGCCTCGGCCGCGGACGTCAGCGTGTACATGGTCACGCGGGCCGTTCGCCCCTTGAGCTCGTAGGCCGCGGTGGGCTTGGCCGAGGTGAACGTCGTCGACGTGGCCGACGTGTCGTCGAACAGCGCGCCGGCCTTCGCGACGGCGTCGTCCGTGCTCGCCGTCCCCTTCTTCGGGCCGGTGACGTCGGCGAGCGGGTCGGGCACGTCGTCCCCCTGGGTGATCGACGGCAGCGCGTCGTCGTCGCCCGTGCCCCACGCCGAGGGCGTCGGGCCCATGTCGAACTCGATCGTGCCGCCGGCGGCGAGCTGCTCCTGCGTGAAGAAGGTCGCCGTCTGGGGCTTGCCGTCGACGGTGACGCCCTGGATGTAGACGTTCTTCGCGCTGTTGTCCGGCGCGCTGAGCACGAGGTCCTTGCCGCTGGCGAGGTGGATCGTCGCCTTCGTGAACAGCGGGGAGCCGATCGCGTAGGTGGGGCTGCCCACCTGCAGCGGGTAGAAGCCGAGGGCGCTGAAGACCTGCCACCCCGACATCTCGCCGTTGTCCTCGTCGCCGGGGTAGCCCTGGCCGATCTCGCTGCCCACGAAGGCGCGGGAGAGCGCCTCACGGACGATCTTCTGCGTCTTCGACGGCTGGCCGACGGCGTCGTACAGGTACGGGATGTGGTGCGAGACCTGGTTGCTCAGGCCCCACTGGCCCAGGCGGACCGCCTTGGCCTCGCGCATCTCGTGGATGACGCCGCCGTAGGCGCCGGGGAACTGCGCCGTCTCGGGCGTGGTGAAGAACTCGTCGAGCTTGTCGGCGAGCGCGCCGCGGCCGCCGTACAGGTTCGCCAGGCCCTGCGGGTCCTGGACCGCGTGGAACGCGAAGTTCCAGCCGTCGGTCTCCGTGTACGGGCTGCCCCACGCGCGGGGGTCGAAGTCGGCGGCGGCCTGCGACCAGTCACCGTCGGCGCCCTTGGCGCGGAAGAACCCGGTCTCCGGGTCGAACAGGCGGACGTAGTTCTGCGACCGGTTCAGGTAGTACTCGTAGTTGTCGGCGTACTCCTGGTGGCGCGGGTCGGAGTCGTCGGAAGCGTCCAGGAGCTTCTTCGACATCGTCGCGATGCCGTAGTCGTTCAGGTAGTCCTCCAGCGACCACGAGGCGCTCTCGTGCGTCGACGCCGGCGTGTAGCCGAGGAACGTCGCCTGCTCCTGGCCCTTGCGGCCGACGTGCTCGTTCGGCGGGGCGACGGACGCGTTCTTCAGCGCGGCGTCGTACGCCCGCTGCACGTCGATGTGCTCGACGCCCTTGCCGAGCACGTCGGAGAACGCGACGTCGGAGCTGGTGCCCGTCATGGAGTTCGCGTAGCCCGGGGCGGACCAGCGCGAGACCCAGCCGCCGTCGTCGAACTGCTGGGTCATGCCGTCCACCATCTCGGCGGCGTCGTCCGGGTACAGCAGGGCGTACGCGGGCCACGTCGTGCGGTAGGTGTCCCAGAAGCCGTTGTTGACGTAGACCTTGCCGTCGACGACCTTCGCGCCGGTCCTCGTCGCCGTCGTGCCTGCGGGCGCGGGGTCGAGGCCCGTGCCGGACTGGTCGACGTGCTTCCACTCGGGCGCGGCCGCCGTGCCGACGTTCTCGTGCCCCGAGTTCGGGTAGAGGTTGAGGCGGTACAGGTTCGAGTACAGCGTGGTGAGCTGGTCCTGCGAGGCGCCCTCGACGTCGATGACGCCGAGCTTGGCGTCCCACAGCGCCTGCGCGCGGTCGCGCACCTGCTCGAACGTGTCGTCGCCGGCGATCTCGAGGTCGAGGTTGTGCTTGGCCTGCTCGACGCCGATCAGCGACGTCGCGATCCGCATCTCGACCGTCTTCGTCGTCGACGTGTCGAAGGTCAGGTATCCGGCGACCTTGTCGCGGCCGCCCGGGTCGAGCCTGTCGCCGGCGGTGGCCGGCCGGTCGAACGTCGCGTAGACGTACATCCGCTTGTAGCCGTTGCTCTGGCTGCCGCCGGCGACGTCGGTGTAGCCGGACAGGGTGCCGGCCGCCGGGTCGAGCGTCAGCCCGCCGTCGTTGCGGACGTTGTCGAGGATCACGTTCGACTCGTCGCCGGTGAAGGTGAACCGGAACATCGCGGCGTGGTCGGTCGGCGCGATCTCGGTCTTCATGCCGTCGTCGAACGTCACGCCGTAGTAGTACGGGCGCGCCACCTCGTTGTCGTGACTGAACGTCTTGGCCCGCACGGAGCGGGTGGCGTCCGGCGTGCCGGCCGCGGCCGACGGCATGACCTGGAACATCTGGCGGTCCGCGATCCACGGGCTCGGCTCGTGGCTGAGGTTGAACGACTCGATCTGCGGCCGGTTCTGGCCGTCGTTGTCCTTCTGGTAGGCGTACAGCCAGTTCGTGGACCCGGCGTCGGTGGACGGCGTCCAGAAGTTGAAGCCGTGCGGCACCGCGGTGGCGGGGATGTTGTTGCCGCGCGAGAAGTCGCCGGTCGAGTTGGTGCCACGCGTCGTCAGGACGTGGTCCGACGGGTGGTCGGAGGTGGCCGGCGCGGGCGCGTCTCCGATGGAGATGTCGTCGACCCAGCCGCTGAAGTCCGCCGGGCCGGCGGCGTTGTCGTAGCCGACCAGGACGCGGTCGATCGTCTTGCCCGCGGCGACGGCGCCGAGGTCGCTCTGCACGGCGTTCCACTGGTTCACGTACAGCGACTTCGCGTCGCCCTGGCCCTGCGGGTCGAGGGCGAAGCCGTGGCCGTCGGTCGCGGCGAGGTCGCTGAGGTAGGTGCCGTCGGTGAAGGCGAGGTCCACGGCGACGTGGGTGCTCGCGTACGACTGGTCCTTCTCGGAGGCCTCGGGGAACAGCTTGTACGACAGCTGCGTGTCGGCGCCGACGGGCACGTCGACGTCGAGGACGCGGTTGTCCGCGTAGCCGCGGCTGCCCGACGTCTGGCTGCCGGCGTAGCGCAGCGCGTGCGTGCCGGTCCAGCCGGCCTGCGTCTTCGCCGCGTACGCGCTGGCCGGTCCGGTGCCGAGCGTCGTCGCCATCGGGGTGGCCGGCGCCGCCTCGGTCGAGACGAGCCACTCGGCGAGCTGGGTGCCGTCGCTGCCGGAGTTCTCGGTGACCTTCAGGCGGTAGTAGCGGAACGCCTTCGGCTCCGCGACGGTGTACTGGCGCGTCTCGAGCCGCTCCGCGAAGCCCTGGTTGGTGCGGGTGTCGAGGGTGGTCCAGGCGTCGCCGTCGTTCGAGCCCTCGAGCTTCCAGGAGCGCGGGTCGCGGTCGGGGGCGTCGCCCGCGGAGGCGAGCGCGTAGGTGGCGACGGGCGCGGCCTTCTCGAGCTCGTAGGTGACCGACGGCGTCCGGGAGCCGACGAGCCACTTGGTGCTCACGTCGCCGTCGGCCAGGTTGGCCGCGACCTCGTTCGGCGGGTTCTCGCCGCTGGCGGTCACCTTCGCGACGGAGTCCGTGACGTCGCCCGGGAAGTCGATCGTGCCGGGCTCGAGCCGCTGGACGGACGCGTCGGCGACGACGACGTCGAGCGCGCCGCTGCTGTGGGTGCGGACCTGGAACTGGGGCCGGCCGCCGCCGCTGGCAGGGCGGGCGATGTCGACCGTCACGGTGGTCGGCTCGGCGGAGAGCGTGACCTCCTCGCCGCCGACGTCGCGGTTGCCGTCGTAGACGTTGAGGAACACCGTGCCGCTGCCGCTGAGCGTGACCTTCGCGCGCAGCGGGACGCCGCGCTCGAGGTCGGGCATCGGCACCTGCACCCAGGTCTCGCCGGCCGACTGCATCGCCCAGTGCATCGCGGAGTCGCCCTGCGCGGCGGTGGGTGCGAGCGTGCCGGGCACGTTCCCGACGCCGTTCTGGAAGGGGCCCTCCCAGGCGAGGGCGTCGGTCGCGCCGCCGAGCAGGTTGCCGCCCACGGGCGTGCTCGGGCTGCGCTCGAGCACGGTGGTGCCGACGACGCCCGAGGAGCGCGGGCCGTCGGGTCCCTGCTCGACCTCGCTGTCCCACGTGGGCTGCGGGTCGTCGGGCTCGAACGAGGTGAAGAACGAGCCGCCGTCGGTGGCAGTCGTGGCAGTCGTGGCAGCCGTGGCAGCCGTGGCGGGGGCGGCCGTCGCGACGCCCGCGACCCCGACGCCGGTGGCGCCGAGCGCGAGGGCGAGGACGGGGGAGACGGTGACCTGCAGGCAGCGTGCGCGCGCCGAGGCGCGCGACCGGGGTGGCTCGGACAGGGGCGGGGTGATCGGGCGAGAAGGCATCAGCGACCTCAGTGCTCGGGGCGGCGCGTTCGCCACCGCTTGACAGCGTTGTCTATGCAGCCACACGAGACCACAACTTCAGGATTTACTCAATATGAAAGAGGAAACTCCCCGCCCTGCGTGGTGGGTGGCGCAGGCCGCGTCGTTGCGCCACGCTCGGGGGCCGTGACGACCGCTGCGACGCCCCCGCCGACCGCCCGTGTCCTCGTCCTGAGCGGCCGCGGCCGCCACGAGGACCCCTGGCACGACCACGCGGCCACGTCGCACCGGCTCGCGCTGGTGCTGGCCGGCCTGGACCGCCCCGCAGGCGTCGACGTCGTCGTCCGCAGCACCTTCCCTGACGCGCTCGACGACCTCGACGAGGTCGACCTGCTCGTGGTCAACGCGGGCACGCCGTGGCCGGGGTTCCGTGAGGCCGGGATCGGCCCGGACGACGCCGCGTGGGCGCCGTTCCACGCGCGCCTCGACGCGTGGGCGCGTGCGGGCGGCCGGATCCTCGCCGTCCACCAGGCCGCCAACGCGTTCGGCGACCGTCCCGCCTGGGAGGAGGTGCTCGGCGGCCGGTGGGTGCCGGGGGAGTCGATGCACCCGCCGCTCGGGCCGACCACCGTGCCGCTCGCCGCGGGGACGCACCCGATCACCGACGGCCTGGGTGCCGTCGACGTCGTCGACGAGCGCTACTGCCGGCTGCGCGTCGCGCCGACGTCGCAGGTGCTGGGCTGGGTGACCGACGACGAGGGCGAGCGGCACCCGGCGGTCTGGGTCGCCGTCGCGCACGGCGGCCGCACCGTCTACTCCGGCCTCGGCCACGACGTGCGCTCCTACGACTCCCCGTCGCACGCCGAGCTCCTGCGGCGCGCGGCGACCTGGCTGCTGGAGGAGTGACGCGCGCCGACGAGCCATCTCGATGTCGAGTATCTTGACGTCAAGATAGAGGACGACGAGGAGACGACATGCGACTGCACCATGTCCAGGTGGCCTGCCCGCGCGACGGCGAGGACGCCGCGCGCGCGTTCTACGGCGCGGGCCTGGGGCTCACGGAGGTGGCGAAGCCGCCTGGGCTCGCCGGCCGCGGCGGGTGCTGGTTCCGGGGGTACGACGACGCGGGCGCCGTCGTGGCCGAGGTCCACGTCGGCGTGGAAGACCCCTTCGTCCCGGCGCGCAAGGCGCACCCAGCGCTCGTCGTCGACGACGCCGCCACGCTCGACGCCGTCGCGGACCGGCTCGAGGCCGCGGGGTTCGACGTCGACCGTACCGAGCGCGAGTCGTTCACCGGCTACCTCCGGTTCCACACCCGCGACGGCGCCGGCAACCGGGTCGAGGTGCTCGCGCCGGAGGTGCAACACCGGCCCTCCTGACCCTGGACGACCACGAGGGGCGCCCGGACGTGCACCCGGGCGCCCCTCGCGCCTGTCGCGAGGTCAGCGACCGGCGTTCGCGCCCGCCTCGATCACCTGCTCGTTGATCGACCGGACCGGGCCTGGGTCCACCTTGATCTCCCTGCGGTCATAGGTCCACAGGCCGTTGAGCTCGGTCTCCAGGTCGGTGACCTGCGTGTAGATCGAGCCGGACAGGTCCCCGCCCGCCCGGGGGAGGTAGAACTCGCGCGTGTTGTCCACGTACCTGCGGGTGAGCGCAGCCTTGTCGGCCACGCCGCTGTAGATCGCCGCCGGAGCGCCCGGCCACTGGTGGCCCGGGGTGCGCAGCGTGAACCCGCCGTGCTCGCCGTCCATCGCCATCCGGGTCTCGTCCGGGAACGGAGGGTCCGTGTTGGTGTAGTCGTGGTGGTCGATCACGTCCCCCCTGCCCGAGTCGCCCTTCGAGTCGCAGCAGTTCACGCCGCTGTGGGCGTTGACGATGCGCGACGGGTCGATCTCCTTGACCTCGTCGGCGATCTGCCCGGTGACGTCCCTGTCCCACTCGCCCCAGCCCTCGTTGAACGGGATCCACCCGACCACCGACGGTGAGCTGTGCAGCTGCGCCATCTCGGCCTTGCCCTGGTCCAGGAAGGCCTTCCGGCCGGCGGCGTCGGTCAGGTCGCCCGACACGAAGTCCTGCCACACCATCAGGCCCAGTCGGTCGGCGTGGTAGTACCAGCGCATCGGCTCGACCTTGATGTGCTTGCGCACCGCGTTGAAGCCGAGGTCCTTCTGTGCCCTCAGGTCGAACACCAGGGCGTCGTCGCTCGGCGGCGTGTACAGGCCGTCGGGGTAGAAGCCCTGGTCCAGCATCGCCAGCGAGAAGATCGGTTCGCCGTTGAGGACCATCTTCGGCACACCGTTCACCTGCTCCACGCCCACCGACCGCATCGCGAAGTAGCTGCGCATCCGGTCCGTGGAAGCGCCGTCGCGCAGGGTCACGTCGAGGTCGTACAGGTACGGGTCGTCGGGGCTCCACAGGTGGGTCGTGCCGCCGGTCAGCTCCAGGGTGAGTGGTTCGTCGGCGGGGCCGCTGACGCGGCCCACCTCCGAGCCGGCGGTGTCGCGGGCCACCGCCGTGACGACGGCGTCGTCGGAGGCGCCGGCGGCCGCGGCCTCGACCTCGAGGCTGTCGTGTTCGACGTCGGGAGTGGTGCGCAGGTCGTCGATGGACGACGCCGGCACCGGCTCCATCCACACCGTCTGCCAGATGCCGGACGACGGGGTGTACCAGATACCGCTCGGGTCTTGCACCTGCTTGCCGCGTGGCTGGTTCTTGCCGGTGGTGTCGGAGACGGCGACGACGAGCTCCTGCCTGCCCCGGCCGCGCAGCGCGTCGGTGATGTCGGCGCTGAACGCCGTGTACCCGCCGGTGTGCTCCGCCACCTGCTTGCCGTTGACGTACACGGTGGCCTGATAGTCCACCGCACCGAAGTTGAGCTTCACCCGCTGGCCCTGCTGCCGCCACCCTCGGGGCACGGTGACCTCTTTGCGGTACACCATGTGGTCCTCGTGGCGCTCGATCCCCGACAGCAGGGACTCGACCGGGAACGGCACGGTGATGCGCTCGTCGAGGTCCTTGCCGAACGTCGGCGTGGCGCCCTCCTCGGACGCCTGGAACTGCCACGACCCGTTGAGGTTGCGCCACTGCGTGCGCTCCTGCTGGGGGCGGGGGTACTCCGGGAGCGGGTGCTTCCGATCGAGCTTCTCGCCCCACGGGGTCAGCAGACGGTGGGTCGAGCGGTTGTCCGCGTCGCGCAGGATGGCGGGCACCCGCTCGCGGCCCACCGTCAGGCCGCCGTCGCCGTCGTAGGAGAACCGGACACGCTGGCCCTGCTGGACCGGCTGCACGAGCGTGATCTGCGCGGTGGTGCGGTCGCGCGGGTCCACCCGGACGCCCTGGATCGGCATCGGCACGGTGTCGGCCTCGACGGACAGGTGGTCCGCGAGCGTGCCGAGGTCGGAGACCGGCTCCTCGAACCGTGCCGAGAGGCGAGTGCCGCTCTCCTGGGTGGTCAGCTCGACGGGAAAGACCTCGTAGTCGTCCGGCGGGGTGAACGCCGACGACGGCACGACCTGCTTGCCGATCCCTGGCCCGGACCAGCGCAGGAAGAGGTTGGCGCCTCCGACGTCCTGGAAGAGCTCCATCCGGAACGTGTGCGCCGCGCCGGCCTCCAGGTGCACGGTCTCGCTGGTCTGCTCCACGTCCCAGTCGCCCACCCAGTGGTCGATGACGGCCTCGTCGTCGAGGAAGAGCCGGAACCCGTTGTCGCCGACGGCGTAGAACGTGTAGTCCCCGGTGGTGGGGGCGGTGAGGTTCCCCGTCCACCGGGCGGTCGTGTGCTCGCCCTTTCCGGTGAGTGACTCGAAGGTCGGCACCAGGTTGGGCAGGTCGATGTTCGGGTCGAGGGCGACCCCGCCGAGCTCGGCGAAATCGTGGGCGTCCGGGGCAGAGGCTGCGAAGTACTCGCCCTTGAGGCCGTGCACCTCGATCTCGTCCGCTCCGGAAGCGGGGGCCGCTGCGAGCCCGGCGAGTGCCGTGGCCACGGCGGCCAGGACGGCGAAGGGCCTACGGAATCGTGGTTGTGACAGCGCTGACATCGAAGACATCCTTGTCTCTCGGTTGATGGCATCGGGCAGGTGCCACCGCACCATGGATCGGCCGGGGCAACAACCGGGGAGCGTCAGGTGCCGGGGTGACGGGGTGAGCAGCCCGCGTCCGAGAGCTGCTCGCGCAGCATCGCCACCTCGTCCTCCAGCTGTGCTGCGTTCCGATAGCGCCCGATCCCGGTCCGCACGACGAGCCCGGCTCGTTCCTCGTCGCAGCCGAGCAGCGCGGCGACGCGGGCGACGGCGTCGTCGTCGGAGCCGGCGGAGAGGACCGCGTCGATGACCTCCTCCAGCCGGCCACGCGCGGCGAGCAGGGTCGACGTCGTGGCGAGCTGCTCCCGTGTCGCCTGTTCGAGGTCGCCGGGGTCCCCGGCGGGTTCGGTCGGGCACCGTCGCTCGATGTCGTCGGCACCCAGGTCGAGCGGCAGCGGGTCGTCGGTCCAGAGGCCGAGGGCGGGGAGCACGGCGTCGGCCAGGTTGCGCCCGGGCCGCGCCCGAGCCCACTCGGACCGTCCGAGCGTGACCGGCAGGCGCGCGTAGTCGCCCGGGTCGAGCGGGACGGCCCAGGTCTGGCTGCCGAAGTAGGCGAAACCGACGCCGCCACGCTCCTCACCGGCGGGCCGGAGCGAACCCGCCACGAGGAGGTGCTCCCCCTCCCGCGGTTCCCATCGCGTGGGCCCCTCGTTGACGAGGTCGACGGCGAGGTGGTCGAGGTCGGGCTTGGCGCTGGTCGGGCCCGACCAGCGCAGGAGGAGTCCGCGAGCGCGCTCCGGGTCGAGGGGCAGCGAACGGTGGGGAGGGGTCATGTTCCTGAGCATCCCAGCCGCGCCGGCGGGTGCAAGGGCAGTCCGCGGGTGTCAGGACGCGCCCGGGAAACCCGCCTGCCGCCAGGCCTCGTAGACCACGATCGAGGCGGCGTTGGTGAGGTTGAGCGACCGGCGGCCGGCCAGCATGGGGATCTTCACGCGGTCGGTGACGCGCGGGTGCTCCATCGCCTCCTCGGGCAGGCCGGTGGGCTCGGGCCCGAAGAGCAGCACGTCGCCGGGCCGGTAGGCGACGTCGGTGTACGTGGTGGTCGCGTGCGCGGTGAACGCGAAGACGCGGGCGTCGGGCAGCGCGTCGAGCGCGGCGTCGAACGACGGGTGCACGTCCACGACGGCGAGGTCGTGGTAGTCGAGCCCGGCGCGCTTGAGCTTGGCCTCCGACAGGTCGAACCCCAGCGGCTCCACCAGGTGCAGGCGTGCCCCGGTGACGGCGGCGAGCCGGATCGCCGAGCCGGTGTTCCCGGGGATCCGCGGCTCGTAGTAGACGACGTGGGCGAACGGGGACGGCGGGGTGGCGGGGAGCTGGTCGGGCACGGGCCGATTCTCCCACCGTGCCGCCACGGCGCCTGCGCCGGGCGTAGGGTGGGCGCCATGCTGATGCGCGCGTCCTGGTGGTGGCTGCCCCCGCAGCCGTGACCTGACGCGCCCACCAGCACCAGTCCCGAGCTGCCCGTCGCAGCCGGGACGTCGTCGTGTCCGGACCGGTCCGACGGGCGGCGATCCTCCGAAGGAGCCGCCCCATGTCCGTCCTGACCGCCCCCGCTTCCGCTGCCACCGCCGCTGGCCCGGCCGCGGCCACCCCGAGCGCCGCCGTCGCGCAGGCCCGCTCGGCCGAGATCGAGGCCGAGATCGCCCGCGACCCGGGCCGCTTCCGCGTCCTGACAGGCGACCGGCCCACGGGCGCGCTGCACCTGGGCCACCTGCTCGCCACGCTCGACAACCGTGTCCGGCTGCAGGACGCCGGCGTGGAGGTGGTCCTCGTAGTCGCGGACTACCAGGTCATCACCGACCGGGACGACGCCGGCGACCTGCCCGCCGTCGTGCGCGAGGTGGTGCTGGACTACCTCGCCGCGGGGATCGACCCCGCGCGCAGCACGGTCTTCACACACTCGGCCGTCCCGGCGCTGAACCAGCTGCTGCTGCCGTTCCTGTCCCTCGTCAGCGTGGCCGAGCTGGAGCGCAACCCCACGGTGAAGGCCGAGGCGGCCGACGCCGAGCGACGGCAGGGGCGCGGCATGTCGGGGCTGCTGTTCACCTATCCGGTGCACCAGGCCGCCGACATCCTGTTCTGCCACGGCAACCTCGTGCCGGTGGGGCTGGACCAGCTGCCGCACCTGGAGACGACGCGGACGGTGGCGCGGCGCTTCAACCAGCGCTACGCGGCCGCGAGCCCGTACTTCCCGGAGCCGGAGGCGCTGCTCACGCCGTCGCTGACCGTGCTGGGCGACGACGGCGCCAAGATGAGCAAGTCGCGGGGCAACGCGCTGGAGCTGCGCGCGTCGCAGGACGAGACGGCGCGCTTCTTCCGCCGGGCGCGCACGGACTCGGAGCGGCGCATCACGTTCGACCCGGAGGGCCGGCCCGAGGTGGCGAACCTGCTGCGCATCGGTGCGCACTTCGCGGGGTCGACGCCGGAGGCGCTCGCGGAGTCGGTCGGGGACGCGGGGGCCGGGAGGCTGAAGGCCGTCGTGACGGAGGCGGTGGTGGAGGGGCTGCGGCCGCTGCGGGAACGTCGTCGTGCGCTGGCCACCGACGCGCCCGCGGTGGTGCGGGACGTCCTCGCGCGGGGCAACGCACGGGCGAACGCCGTCGCCGACCGCACCCTGGCGGACGTCCGCGACCTCATGGGCACCGTCTACGCCTGACGCGCCGCAGCCGAACAGGTGGTTGTTCACGTTCTGAGCTCTCAGAACG
>NZ_JBHUWC010000118.1:0-12747 GCF_042670225.1 Isoptericola sp. NPDC057191
GGCGACGGCGCGGCCTCTCGTCGTGCGGTCGAGGCGGTCTGGCGCATCGAGTCCAGCCGGATCGTCGGCGCGCTCGCGCGGTACACGAACGACTTCGCGCTCGCCGAGGACGTCGCGTCCGAGGCGCTCGCGGAGGCGCTGGTCGCCTGGCCTCGCGACGGCGTGCCGCGCGATCCCACCGCGTGGCTGCTCGCCACCGGGCGCCGTCGGGCCATCGACGCGTTCCGGCGCCGGTCGGGGCGGGACGAGCGGTACGCCGCCCTCGCCCGCGACCTCGGGGAGGGCGGCACGGTCACGGGAGCGCCCGGCGCGATGGCGGGCGACGACGACCTGCTGTGGGACCCGGACCGGATCGAGGACGACCGGCTCGCCCTGCTGTTCGTCTCCTGCCACCCCGTGCTGGCCAAGGAGGCGCGGATCGCCCTCACCCTGCGCGTGGTGGGCGGCCTGACCACGGAGGAGATCGCGCGCGCGTTCCTCGTGCCGGTGCCGACCGTGCAGGCCCGCATCACGCGCGCGAAGAAGACGCTCGCCGCGGCACGGGTGCCGTTCGAGGTGCCCTCCGTCGGGGACCGGCCGGAACGCCTCGGCTCGGTGCTCCAGGTGCTCTACCTGATCTTCTCGGAGGGCTCGACGGCGTCGGGCGGGGACGACTGGATGCGCCCCGACCTCGCGTACGAGGCGGTGCGGCTCGCGCGCGTGCTGACCCGTCTGGTGCCGGACGAGCCGGAGGCGCACGGGCTGCTCGCGCTGCTGGAGCTCACCGCGGCGCGGTTCGCGGCACGCACCGGGCCGGACGGCGCGCCGGTGCTGCTCGAGGACCAGGACCGGCGGCGGTGGGACCGGTCGGCGATCCGGCGCGGCCGCGACGCGCTCGCCTCGGCGGTCGCTGCGGGGCGCGGCCTCGGCCCGTACGGGTTGCAGGCCGCGATCGCGGAGCAGCACGACACGGCTCGCTCGGTGGCAGAGACCGACTGGGAGCGGATCGTGCTGCTCTACGAGGCGCTGGGCCGGGTGGCGCCGTCGCCCGTCGTCGAGCTCAACCGCGCTGTCGCGGTGGCGATGGCGAGCGGACCGGCGGCCGGGCTCGCCGTCGTGGACGAGCTGGTCGCCCGGGAGGTGCTGTCCGGCTCCTACCTGTTGCCCTCGGTGCGCGGGGAGCTGCTGGCGCGGCTGGGCCGGCGCGCCGAGGCGCGGGGAGAGCTCGAGCTCGCCGCCCGCCTGTGCGGCAACGCGCGCGAGCGCGGGGTGCTGGAGCGCAAGGCCGCGGCCCTCTGACCCGCGAGCTGTCAGAACCACGTGCTGCCAGAGCGGGACCTGGTTCTGACAGCTGGCGCGGCCCGAGAGTTGTCAGAACCACGTCACGCTAGGGCGTCACCTGGTTCTGACAGGTCGGGGGCGGCGGGGCAGGGTCGCGACGGCGACACCGGCCAACGCCAGCACCCCGCCCAGCAGCACGACGGGCGCGGGGACCTCGTCGAGCAGCGCCCACGACAGCAGCACCACGAGCGGCGGCACGGCGTACGTCGAGGCCGCCGCGCGCCCCGCGCTCACGCGCCCGAGGGCGTAGCCCCAGGTGGTGAACGCGATCGCCGTGGGGAAGATCCCCAGGTAGACGACGCCGAGCAGGGACGACGTCGGGGCCGCAGCCGCCTGCGAGACGAGGGCGGGCAGGAACGGCAGCGCCGCGACCGTGCCCGCGAGGCAGCCGAGCCAGGTCATGGTGAGCGCGTCGACATGGGGGAGCAGGCGCTTCTGCAGGGTCGCGGCGCCGGCGTACAGGACGGCGGACGCGAGCCCGAGCACCACGCCGGCGACGTCGAAACGGCCCGACGTGGTCGCGACGGCGATGACGACGACGCCCGTGAACGCGACGGCGATGCCTGCGAGCAGCCGCCGCGGGAACCCTTCGCGCAGCAGGAAGCCCGCCAGGACGGCGACGAGCATCGGCGCGATGTTGACCAGCAGCGCGGTGGTCCCGGCATCGAGGTGCTGCTCGGCGGCGTTGAGCGTGAGGTTGTAGGCGCCGAACCACGCGACGCCCCACGCGAGCACCAGCACGAGCATCCGGCCCCGGGGGAGGCGCACGGGCGCTCGACGGCGGAGGCGGGCGATCCCCAGGATGACGGTCAGGGCGGCCGTGCCCACGGCCACCCGGCCGAGGGTGAGCGCGCCGGCGTCGAGGTCGTGGCCGACGGCGCGGACGCCGACGAACGCCGACGCCCACAGCACGACGGTGACCGCCATCGCCGCCACGGTGAGCGCGCCGACGCGGGCTGCGCCCACCGGGGGAGCGGAGGACGGCGTGAGGGCGGGGGCCGGTTGGGCGTCGGGCAGGGCCATGTGCCGATCGTGCCCTGCGACGACGCATCAGCACCAGTTCTGATATCTACCGAACGCTTCAGTCTCGCTGTAGTGTCGCGACATGCTCGACGTCCACCGTCTCCGCGTCTTCCGGTCCGTGGTCGCGAGCGGCTCCGTCGCCGCCGCGGCCGGCAACCTCGGCTACACGCCGTCGGCCGTGAGCCAGCACGTCGCGGCGCTGCAGCGCGAGACCGGGCTGCAGCTGCTCGCTCGGCACGGCCGCGGCGTCCGTCCCACCGCCGCGGGCCAGGCGCTCGCCGCCCAGGCCGACGGGCTGCTCGCACGGCTGGGCGAGGTGGAGACGTTCGTCGCCGACCTGCGCTCCGGGCGGTCGGGCAGCCTGTCGATCGCCTACTTCGCGTCTGTCGGCTCGGCCTGGCTCCCGGCCGTGGTCAGCACCCTCACCGCGGGCTTCCCGGGCGTGCGTCTCGACCTGGAGCTCACCGAGGAGATCCCCGCGGACGCGTCGCGGCGGGCCGACCTCCAGCTCGCCGTCGCGCAGCCCGACTTCCGTCCTGCCGCCGGGACCACCGCGCACCACCTGCTCGACGACCCGTACGTCGCGGTCGTCCGCGAGGACCACCCGCTCGCGGGCCGGGACGAGATCGAGCTGGCCGAGCTGGTCGGCGACCGCTGGATCGACAACGACTTCGCCCGGGGCTGGTGCCGTCGCAACCTGCTCGAGGCGTGCCGTGCGGCGGGCTTCAGCCCCACGTTCGCCGTCGAGGCGCACGACTACCCGACGGCCGTCGCGTTCGTCTCCGCCGGGATCGGCATCACCGTGCTCCCCGCGCTCGGGTCCGTGCGCCCGGCTGCGGGCACGGTCGCCGTGCCCGTGACCCGCCCGGTGCCCGTGCGGTCGATCTACGCGCTCGTCCAGGACGCCGTCGCCGACACCCCGCCGGTGCGCGCGGCGCTCGCCGCGCTGCGCGACGTCGCCGGGTCGTCCTCGCCCTCTGCCGCGTAGGCTGGACGGCGCACTGCCGCCCGGCCACCCGCGGCGGCCCCCGACGAAGACGAGGTACCCCTGTGACCACGCTCCCCACCGCCACCGGCGGCTTCGGCGACAAGCCCGAGATCACGTTCCCCGAGGGTGACGCCCCCGCCGGCCTGCAGGTCCAGGTGCTCGAAGAGGGCACCGGCCCGGTGGTCGACGCCGGCCGCACCATCGTCGTCAACTACCTCGGGCAGACCTGGGGCGGCGGCGTGTTCGACAACTCCTACGACCGCGGCCAGACCATCGACTTCCCGATCGGTGTCGGCGCGGTCATCGGCGGCTGGGACAAGGGCCTGGTCGGCCGCAACGTGGGCGACCGCGTGCTGCTGTCCATCCCGTCGGAGCACGGCTACGGCCAGCGCGGTGTGCCGCAGGCCGGCATCCCGGGCGGCGCGACGCTCGTCTTCGTGGTCGACGTCGTCGGCGTGCGCTGATCCGGACGGCGAGGTAGTTCGCCCCGCGGCGAGGTAGTTCGGCCCGCGACGAGGTAGTCCTGCACACGGCGAGGTAGTCGCCGCACGAGTGCGGCAGGACTACCTCGCCGTGCGTGGTGCTACCTCGCGGTGTCCGGGACTACCTCGCCGTGCGCGTCAGCGGCGGCGGGACCGGGTCACGGTGAACTTCGGGTTCTGCTCGATGTGCACGGTGGGCCCGACGGAGCGGGTGAGTGCCTGCCGGTAGTGCAGCGCGGTGTTGAAGACGCACCACAGCTCGCCGCCCTGGCGCAGCGCACGCCCCGCCGCGCGGAACATCCGGTGCGCCGCGTCGGTCCGGACCGCGGACCGGTCGTGGAACGGCGGGTTGAGCAGGATCAGGTCGACGCTCGCGGGCTCCAGGTCCTCGCCCGCGTCACCCCGCAGCACGACGACGCGGTCGCCGACACCGTTGGCCTCGGCCGTCGCGCGGGTCGACGCGACGGCCGCGGCGGAGCGGTCCGTGCCGACCACCCGGGCGTCGGGGTATCGCAGCGCGAGCACGGTGGCGAGCAGCCCGGTGCCGCTGCCCAGGTCCAGCGCGTCGTGCACGCGGTCGGCGGCGGGCCACTTGCCGGCGGTCGTCAGCAGGAAGCGGGTGCCGAGGTCCAGCGCAGGGCCGGCGAACGTGCCGCCGTGCGCGACGACGGTGACGCCTGAGGGCGTCGAGCCGCCCGCAGGGGTTCCCGCGGTGAGCAGCTCGGCGTCCCGCAGGACGGCGCGCGCGGGGAAGGCCGGTGCGGCGTCGCGCGCCTCGGGGCGCACCCCGGACGCGACGAGCACCCGGGACTTCTGGCGCGCCAGGCTCGCACGGACGTCGGTGAACGACGCGCCCAGCACCTCGTTCATCGAGCGCGTCATGTGCTTGACCCGACCGCCGGCGAGGACGGTGACGTCGGGCGCGGCGACCCGGGCGATCGCCTCGGCGATCTCGGTCAGCTCGGCGAGCGACGACGGGAGCTGCATCAGCACCAGGCGCGCGCCCTCGAACAGCCTCGCCTCGAGGTGGTCGAAGCTGGTGACGTCCACCTCGGGACGGTCTCCCCGGACGGCGTCCATGAGCGGCTCACCGCGGTGGTGCTGGAGGGCAGCCTCGGCGGTGACGGCGTCCGTGGATGCGCGGACCGTCGCCGGGCCGAGCGTGAGCGCGCCGAGCGTGAGCGCACCGAACCGGTCGCCGACGACGACGACGTCGTCGGGCCCGGCGGCCGCGAGCAGCGGGGCCGCCTCGTCCAGCAGCAGCCGGTCGGTGGCGTCGACGGCGACGGGCCCGTCCGCACGGTCGCCGTCCTCCGGCCAAGGGGTCAGCGCGCCCAGCACCGCGGCGAGCCGCACGGCGGGGTCGGCGGGCAGCGCGGGATCGGGCGTGGCGTCAGGTTCGGGAGTGTGGTGCACCTGACCAGTCTCCCCGACGCAGACGGTCCTGCCCGACGGCGCCCTACCCTGGCGCCATGAGCGAAGCCAGCGAGGCGACCGGAACCGATGTGCCGGGGCCGGCGTCGACCGCGCGCGTGTCGATCACCTACTGCACCCAGTGCCGGTGGCTCCTGCGCGCGGCATGGGTGGCGCAGGAGCTGCTGCAGACGTTCCGGACGCGCCTCGGCGAGGTCGCGCTGGTGCCGGGCACGGGCGGGGTGTTCCGGGTCGAGCTCGACCCCGGGGACGGCGGCGAGGTCGTCCTGCTGTGGGACCGCGCCACGGGCGGCGGGTTCCCGGAGATCCCGCCGCTCAAGAAGGCGGTCCGGGACGCCGTCGCGCCTGACCTCTCGCTCGGTCACACGGACCGGGTGCAGCCGGCGCCCTGAGCGTCACGGGGAGAGGGTCAGCGGGAACGGCGCGCCTCGCGCGCGGCCTGCTCGGCGGCCTTCTCCGCCACCCGGTCCTCCTCCTCGCGGACCTTCGCGGCCGTCTCGCGCTCGGCGACGAGCCAGGCGGGCGGGTCGTCGCGCAGCTCGTCGATCTGCTCGGTGGTCAGCGGCTCGGTCACGCCGCCGCGCGCGAGGCCCGCGATGGAGATGCCGAGGCGGCCGGCGACGACGGGCCGCGGGTGCGGGCCCTGACGGCGCAGGTCGTCGAGCCACTGCGGGGGGTTCTTCTCGAGCTCTTCGAGCTCGGCGCGCGTGACGCCGTGCTCCTGGAACTCGGGCGGGGTGGCGGGCAGGTACACCCCGAGCTTCTTCGCCGCGTTCATCGGCTTGAGGACCTGCTGGGAGAAGGGGGTTCCGGCCATGGGCCCCAGCGTAGTCGCGACGGCCCGTGCGCGGCGCCCACGTAGCCTGGTCACGTGACCGAGCAGGCGGACGACCAGGTGGACGACCCGGCGGGCGAGGGCCCTGACAGCACCCCCGAGGTGCCGGACGACGCGCCGGTCTTCCGGCTCGGCTACGTACCGGGCGCGACCCCGGGTCGCTGGGCGGGCACCTGGCGCGACCGGCTCCCCGACGTGCGGCTGGAGCTCGTGCAGGTCGAGGCGGCCGACGCGGCTGCCGCGCTGGTCGACCGGCGCGTGGACGCCGCGGTCCTGCGCCTGCCGGTGGACGGTGACGTGCTGCACGCCATCCCGCTCTACACGGAGGTGCCGGTCGTCGTCGTGTCGCGCGACCACCTGATCGCCGCGACCACCGAGGACGAGGTCGTGACGGCGGACGACCTCGCGGACGACGTCGTGTGGCTGCCGATGGACGACGTGCTGTTCGCGGACGGCGGGCCGGTCCCGGGGCGCGCGCCCACGTCCGCGGACCCGGGGTCCACCGAGGACCTGCGCCCCGCGACCACGGCCGAGGCGATCCAGTGGGTGGCGACGGGCGTGGGCGTCGCCGTCGTCCCGATGTCCCTCGCGCGGCTGCACCACCGCAAGGACGTCACGTCCCGGGTGCTCGACGGCGGCCCGGGTGCGCCGGTGGGCCTGGCCTGGCTGGTGGAGGGCCTCTCCGACGAGGAGCGCGAGCTGGTCGAGGAGATGATCGGGATCGTGCGCGGCCGCACCGTGAACAGCTCGCGGGGCAGGGCAGGGCGCGACCGGGGCGAGGCGGCGGAGCCCTCGCGGGGTGCCGGGGACGGCGGGCGGACGGGCCGGGCAGCGGGGCGGCGCGAGGGCGGACGCGGGGGCAAGCAGCCCCCTGCGCGACGCCCGCGCGGCGGCGGGAAGCCCGGGCAGGGGAGGGGTCGAGGAGGGCGCGGAAGGCGCTGAACGGCACCAATGGGCAGGTTGGGGTGAATCTCCAGAAATTTCACCCTTCCACGGATGAATCGGACTCGCTAGCATTCCGGCGTCCGTCGCTGCGGTCGATCCCGCCTGCCCAGAGGAATACTCGTGCGCACTCCTGCCGTCCTCGGAGCCTCCGTGCTCCTGCTCGCCTCTCTCGCCGTGGCCGCTCCCGCCTCGGCCACGCCCTCGGGTCAGTGGCAGGGGGTCGACGACACCCGCAACGGCGCGCACTGGGACGGCGGCTCGGCGGCGGCCGGCGACACGACGTTCGGCTGGGCCGCGGACACGCGGTCCTGGGACGGCGACACCTGCCCCGACATGGACGTCGCCAAGACGAACACGACCGGCGACCCGCTCACCGTCGACCTGGTCGCGCCCGAGGGCAAGCTCATCTCGGCGTACTGCATCAAGTCGGGCTCGGCGAAGCAGGGGGAGGGCCCCAAGATCGTCGTCCTCGACGAGCCTGTCGCCACGCTGACGATCGCCTACCCGACCGGGGGCAAGTGCAAGGCGATCAGCCACTACGCGGTCGCCTACGTGGACGCGCCGAAGCCCCCGGTGACGCCGGGTACGCCGGAGACGCCCGGTACGCCGGAGCAGCCCGGGACGCCGGAGCAGCCCGGGACGCCGGAGCAGCCCGGGACGCCGGAGCAGCCGGGCACGCCGGAGCAGCCGGGCACGCCGGAGCAGCCGGGGACGCCGGAGCAGCCGGGGACGCCGGAGCAGCCGGGGACGCCCGAGCAGCCGGGCACGCCGGAGCAGCCGGAGCAGCCGACCCCGTCGCCGTCCTCGACCCCCCTGGCGACGGCCCCCGCGGACGACGAGACCCCCGGCATGGGTGGCGCGGACTACGCGGACGACACGCCGCCGACGGACGGGACCGTCGCGGACACCAGCGGCGGCACCCTGGGCCGGGTGCAGGAGCAGGCTGCGGTGGAGGCGCCGGAGTCGCTGCCCGTCACCGGGGCGCAGGTCCTCGGGATCGCGATGGCGGCCGTCGCGCTGCTGGGCGCCGGCGCAGGCGCGCTGCTCTGGGTCCGCCAGCGCCGCGCGAGCTGACGACCCGGGGTCAGCTCGCCGAGGTGAAGGCCGCCGCCAGGGCGCGCACGGTGTCCACCGTGTCCGCCTCGGCGGCGGTCTTGTCGTCGCGGTAGCGGACGACTCGCGCGAACCGCAGCGCCATGCCGCCGGGGTAGCGGGTGGAGCGCTGCACGCCGTCGAAGGCGATCTCCACCACCTGCTCGGGGCGCACCTGCACGACGTACGACGAGCCGTCCGTGGGCGACGTCGCGAGCTCGGTGAAGCGCTCGGTCTGCCATGCGAGCATCTCGTCGGTCATGCCCTTGAAGGTCTTCCCGAGCATGACGAACCCCCCGGTGTCGGGGTCGCGCGCGCCGAGATGGATGTTCGACAGCCAGCCCTGCCGGCGCCCGGAGCCCCACTCGACGGCCAGGACGACGAGGTCGAGCGTGTGCCGCGGCTTGACCTTGACCCAGCCGGCACCGCGGCGGCCGGCGGCGTAGGGGGCGGCGAGGTCCTTGAGGACGAGACCCTCCTGTCCCGCGGCGACGGTGTCGGCGAAGAACTGCTCGACCTCGGCGACGTCGGCGGACACGAGGCGCGGCACCACCACCTCAGGGGGCAGCACCCGGTCGAGCACGGCGAGACGTTCGGACGCAGGCGCGTCGATGAGGTCGGTGCCGTCGTGGTGCAGGACGTCGAAGAACCGCACCGTCAGGGGCACGGTGGCGCTGCCCGCCTCGGCGTCGTGGCTGCCCGTGCGCGCCGCCGTCTCCTGGAAGGGACGCGGCCGGCCGGCGTCGTCGAGCGCGAGCGCCTCGCCGTCGAGCACCACCGCGCGCACGTCCAGGGAGCGCGCGACCGCGACGACCTCCGGAAGGCGCTCCGTGACGTCGTCGAGGGACCGCGTGAACACGACGACGTCGTCCCCGCGGCGGTGCACCTGCACACGGATGCCGTCGAGCTTGGTGTCGGCGGCGACCGCCGCGCCGTCGAACCGTTCCAGCGCGGCGGCGACGTCGGGGGCCGACGCGGCGAGCATCGGCCGCACCGGGCGCCCCGGCTCGAGCCGGAACGCCTCCAGTGCCGCGGCGCCACCGTCGAGGGCGGCTCGGGCGATCGGACCGGTGAGGGCGCTGAACATCGCGGCGCGGCGCACCACCGGCAGCGGCACGTCGGCTGCGGCGGCGATCGCGTCGAGCAGCAGGGAGTCCAGCGCACCTTGCCGGAGCTCCCCGAGCACGAGGCGTCGCACGAAGTCCTGCTCGTGCGCGGTCGCACGGCCGAACAGCTCGTCGACCGCGCCACGCCGCGCGGCCTGCGACCCGGCGCCCGCGAGGCGCTCGAGCCGGTCGAGGGCGGCGTCGACGTCCGCCGGGCTCAGCGTCGGCTCGTCGGCGGGCGGCGGCAAGGTGCCGAGGGTGCGCCAGCCGAGCCCGGTGCGGCGCTGCCGCGGACGACCGGACAGGAACGCGGCGGCGACCTCCACCTCGTCGCCCGGTGCTGCGGTGCGCAGCGCGTCCGCGAGCAGCTCGCGCTTGCGCAGGCGCGAGCGCGTCGCGGCGACGGCGGCATGTGTGGCGACCAGCTCGGCGAGCAGCACCCGACGATCGTCGCACCCACCTCCGACGCTGTCGCGCCTGCCCTGGCCGTCGTCCTGCCCGCCGCCGGGAGTGGTCGAGGCTCAGAGCTCCTCGTAGACCGCCGGGTCCTGGTCGTTGGTCCGGCCGTCGGGCCGGCCGAGGCCGGTGATGCGGGCCATCTCCTCGTCGGTGAGCGCGAACGAGAACAGGTCGAGGTTGTCGGCCTGTCGTTCCGGGCTGGACGCCTTGGGGATCGGCACGACGCCGAGCTGCACGTGCCAGCGCAGGATCGCGCGAGCCGGCGAGACGTCGTGGGCGGCGGCCACCTCGGCGACCACCGGGTCGGCGAGCAGCGCGCTGGCGCGGCCGATCGGGCTCCACGCCTCGGTGACGATGCCGCGCTCGGCGTCCGCGGCCCGCTGCTCGGCCTGCGGGAAGTAGGGGTGCAGCTCCACCTGGTTCACGACCGGCGTGACCCCGGTGGCCTCGATCACGGCGTCGAGGTGCTCGGGCAGGAAGTTGGAGACGCCGACGTGCCGGATCAGCCCGCGCTCGCGGCAGTCGACGAGCGCCTGGTACGCCTCGACGTATCGGCCGAGCCGCGGGTTGGGCCAGTGGATGAGGTACAGGTCGAGGTGGTCGAGACCGCTGCGGTACACGGACTCCTCGACCGTGGCGACGGCGTCGGCGTAGGCCTGCCGGCGGCCGGGCAGCTTCGAGGTGACCAGCAACTCGTCGCGCGGCACGGACGCGGCGCGGACGGCGCGGCCGACGGCGCCCTCGTTCTCGTAGCTGAACGCGGAGTCGACCAGGCGATAGCCGGCGTCGATCGCACGAGCGATCGTGTCGGCGCCGTCGGCACCCCTGAGCTTGTAGGTCCCGAAGCCGACGGCGGGGATCGGTGTGCCGTCCCCGGCGGTGCGGTGCGGGACGTCGGGCAGGGGGCGCGTGTCGCTGTCGGTCATGGCCTCATTCCACACCCGCGACCAGGGCGCACGCTGAGTCGCTCGGCACCGAGCGACGTGCATGGAGCGTGGAGGCGGACTGCCGCGCCATTTCTTTCGGGGGCCTCTATGTCTTTCAGAAACGGTCGCGAGTTGCGAATTTGTATCGATGCGGCGTCGATGTCGTCGGGCTTTGGACGTCGCCCGTCGCGCCAAGAGATCAGACATGGGTCGACGCTTGCGCGGAGCCGATCGGGAAAGGAACCCTTCGTGCCGACCCGGGGCACGTAGAGGTGGTGTGACGTGCAGAGATCCTGGCGCTGACGCGCATGACAGGAAGGTCCGACCGCGCAGTGACGACCGACACCTCCGAAAGTGCGTGCGAATTCTGCAATCCGGCCACACGGCCCCGATTCGGCTGAGAGCGTGGTGCTGCGATCCGTTAGCCGGTGTTCCAGAGAAGGTGGTGCGCTCGGCCGGCTCGCGTGTCGATGACCTCAAGCTGAAGGACCGAGATGACGCACAGCAACCACACCTCCATCCCACCGACGACGTCGGCGTCCTCGCTCACGAGGGGGAAGCGGCCCGGGCGCACCCTGCCGTTGGTCGTGGCCACCCTAGCCACGGGTGCGCTGACCCTCTCGGGCGGCGCTGCTCTGTCCGCTGCTGCCGCTCCCGCCACCACGGGGAACGGCGCGGGTGCGGTGGTCCAGGCGCAGTCGGGGGAGCAGGTGACGGACTACGGCATCTACCACCTCGCGGTGGCTTCGGACGAGGGCGACGGGTTCACGGGGCCGGGATCGACCGGGGTGTTCACGTACAGCACGTACCCGAACGCGACGTCGGACACCCCGATCGTGCTGCAGCACGGTCAGGTGCTCACGCGCACGCTGACGATGCCGGTCGGTCTGGAGCTGGACGGCCCGTTCGCGGGCGCCGACCAGTGCCCGACCGACGGGAACCTGTTCGGCGAGGACGAGCTCGAGGGCGGCCTGGGGACCGCGTCGTGCAGCGTCAAGGACAACGGGGACGGCACGCACACCTACACCGTGACCCAGACCTACGGCGAGCATGTGAACGAGTGGACGCTGTCCACGGCACTGAACGGGTCCTCCCGCCTGAAGCAGACCGGTGAGATCCCCGAGGGTTCGGTCCTCACGCTGGAGCAGTCGATCACCGACGACTACACCGCGACCGAGGGTGCGCAGCGTGCCCAGACCGGGCCGATCCCGCTCGCCTCGCCGGACGACACCGACACCCAGGGCACCACCGACACCGAGGGTGACGTGACCGCGGACGGTGCGGACACGGGTGCGGACACGCAGGGCGACGTGGACGCCGACGCTGCCGACAGCGGCGCGGACACGGACTCGAACGCGGCAGACAGCACCGCAGACACGCAGGGTGATGTGACCGCGGACGGTGCTGACACGGACTCGAACGCGGCAGACAGCACCGCGGACACGCAGGGTGATGTGACCGCGGACGGTGCTGACACGGGTGCGGACACGCAGGGTGACGTGACCGCGGACGGTGCTGACACGGGTGCGGACACGCAGGGTGACGTGGACGCCGACGCTGCTGACAGCGGCGCGGACTCGAACGCGGCGGACAGCACCTCGGACAACCACGGTGACGCGGACGCGAGTGCTGCGGACGCAGGTTCGGACGCGGGGGCGTCGGGCACGGCGTCGTCGGGTGGTTCGGCCTCGGCGTCGGGTACCGCGAGCGGCACGGCGTCGGCGCAGGGCGCTGCGGACGGTGTGTCGGACGTGATGGTGGAGATCACCTCGCCGCGTGACGGGCAGACGGGGATCTCGAACCGTCCGACGATCACCGGTGTCGGCACCCCGGGTGTCTCGATCAGCCTGAACGGCCGGTCTGTGGCTACCGACGGTGGTGCGGGCTCGGGTGGTGGTGTGGCGATGCTGGTGGCCGCGGACGGCACCCTGGTGGCCGGCGCGACCAACGTCGACGCGGACGGGAACTGGACGTTCCGTCCCGCGACCGCCCTGGCGGACGGCCTGTACACGCTGACCGCGATCGCGACCGACGCCGCGGGCGACAAGGCGTCCGACACGGTCACCTTCACCGTGGGCGAGGCGACCACCGGCACCGGTGGCGGTACGTCCGCGACCGACGGCGACAGCGCGGACCA
>NZ_JBHUWC010000119.1:0-12519 GCF_042670225.1 Isoptericola sp. NPDC057191
GTTCACGTTCTGAGTGTTCAGAACGTGTACAACCACCTGTTCGGCAGGGTCACGACGGGTCAGACGGCGGCGACGACGGCGGGCGGGTGGTCCCGGTCGGGCCAGGCGACGCCGAGGCGGCGCGTCGCGCGCGGCCGCAGCGGCACGTAGACGGGGTCGGCGGCGTCGGGCCGCTCGGGGCGCGGCAGCACGGCGACGCCCAGGCCGGCGGCGACGAGGCCGCGGATGGTGTCGACCTCGCTGGACTCGAAGGCGATCTCGACGTCGACGTCGTGCTCGTCGAGCATGCCCTCGACGACGCCGCGCAGCTCGGTGGTGCGGGAGAACGCGACGAAGCGCTCCCCCTGCAGGTCGGCGATGCCCACGCCCGCGCGGGCGGCCAGCCGGTGGGCGGGCGGGACGGCGACGCACAGGACCTGCTCGTGCAGCGGCCGCCACCCGGTGCGGCGGCCCGGGGGCGGCGGCGTGACGAGCGCGAGGTCCAGGACGTCGTCGTCGAGCCAGCCGAACAGGTCCTGGGCGAAGCCCTGCCGCAGCTCGAAGCGACGGTCGGGGTCGTCGCGGCGCAGGTCGGCCACGATGCGCGGCACCCACCAGCGGGCCACGGACTGGAGGAAGCCGAGGCGCACGGTCCGTGCGCCGAGGGCCTCCTGGCGCACGTGCCGGCGGGCCACCTCGATCTCGTCCAGCACCCGTGCGGCGTCGGCCCGGAAGCCGAGGCCGGCGCGGTTGAGCGCGATGCGCCGCCCGTGGCGACGGAACAGCTCGACGCCGAGCCCCGCCTCCAGCCGGGCCAGCGTCCGCGAGACGGTCGACTGGTCCACCCGCAGCAGCGCCGCGGTGTCGCGCGTGCTCTCCGTCTCGCACAGCGACAGGAACACCCGCAGCGTCTGCTCGTCCATCCGGCACCTCCCTCGTCAGATGCGATCTTCGCATCAGGTGCGGCATCCGCATCATTTTGCGCATCGACGCCGCAGGTGCACCGTGGGTCGGTGACCACCGCCCCCGCCGTCCAGGCCCCGCCCCTGACCGGCCACCGCCCCGGGTCGCGGGCGTACCGCCGCACGCTCCTGGGGCTCATGGCCGGCGGGCTCGCGAACTTCTCCCTCCTCTACTACGTGCAGCCGCTGCTGCCGCAGGTCGCGGCGCACTACGACGTCTCGGCGGGCGCGTCGGCGCAGGTCCTGTCGGTGACGACGGCGGCGATGGCGGTGGCGCTGCTCGCCGTCGGGCCCGTGGCGGACCGGTTCGGCCGGGTCGAGGTGATGCGCTGGTCGCTGCTCGCGTCCGGCGTCCTGGGGCTCGCCAGCGCGTTCGCGCCGACGTGGGGCAGCCTCCTCGTGCTGCGCGGCCTCGCGGGGGTCGCGCTGGCGGGCCTGCCCGCCGTGGCGCTCGCCTACCTGCGCGAGGAGATGCACCCGGGCGCGCACGCGCGCGCCAACGCCGCGTACATCGCGGGGACGGCGGTGGGCGGCGCGGTCGGCCGGCTGGTGCCCGGCCCGCTCGCGGCCCTCGGCGGCTGGACCCTGGCCACGGAGGTCCTCGGCGTCACGACGCTCCTCGCCGCCGGAGCCCTGTGGGTGCTGGTCCCCCGGCCCGTCCGGTTCACGCCGCGGCCGCTGCGCCTTGCCAGCGTGGTCACCGGCACGGCCTCCGCGCTGCGGGACCCGGTCGTGGCACTCCTGTGCGCGGTGGGGTTCGCCAGCATGGGGACGTTCGTGGGCGTCTACAACGCCGTCGCGTTCCGGCTGGAGGCGCCGCCGTTCTCGTTGGGAAGCGCCGTCACCCTGGTGTACCTGGCGTACCCGGTCGGCATCGTCACCCCGTCCGTGGCCCAGCTGCTCGCCCGACGGCGCGGCCGCGGCACCGCCGTGGTGACCGGCCTGCTGCTCCTCGTCGTCGGGGTGGCGCTGACCGCGCCGCCGTCGGTGACGACGGTCGTCGTCGGCCTCGGCGTCCTCACCGTCGGGTTCTTCTGCGCGCACTCGCTCGTCAGCGGGTGGGCGGTGGACCGCGCGCACCGGCAGGGCCGCGGCACGGCGCAGGCGTCCAGCGCCTACCTCTTCGCCTACTACGTCGGCAGCGCCGTCATGGGCGCCGTGACCACGCACGTCTGGGAGGACGCCGGGTGGGCCGGCGTCGTCACCGTGTCCTGCGCCGCGACCGCCGTCGCGATCACGGCGGCGGTCGCCGCGGCCCGCCTGGACCGGGCGCCGGGTCAGCGCGGCCTGGTCGCCGACAGGTAGGCCGTCGAGACGTAGCCGGTGCGCCCACCGACGGTGACCTTCTGCCAGCCCTTCGACGCCGCTCCGCCGTGCGTCACCTTCGTCCCGCGCGCCAGGCGGGTCAGCACGGTGGACGACGTCGACGGCTTCGAGCGCAGGTTGAGCGACGGGACGGTGACGTACGAGTACCGGGCCGCGGGCGTCGTCGTGCCCGGCGTGGCCGACGGCGCCTTGGCCGTCAGGTAGGCCGTCGCCACGTAGCCCGTGCGCGTGCCCGCCTTGACCTTCACCCAGCCCTTCGACGGCGTCGCCACCTGCGTCACCTTCGTCCCGCGCGCCAGCCGGGCCAGCACCGTCGACGACGTCGACGCGCTCGACCGCAGGTTGAGCGACGACGTGTTCACGTACGCCACCGTGGCCGTCGGCGTGGTGGGGGTGGTCGGCGTCGTCGGCTTCGGCGCGGTCGACGTCAGGTATGCCGCCCACACGTAGCCCGTGCGCGTGCCCGCCTTGATCCTGACCCAGCCCTTCGACGACGTCGCCACCTGCGTCACCTTCGTCCCGCGCGCCAGCCGGGCCAGCACGGTGGACGACGTCGACGCGCTCGAGCGCAGGTTGAGCGACGCGACGGCCACGTACGACGTCTTCGTGACCGGGGCCGTGGGGGTCGCCGGCGCCGTGGTCGCGGGCCGGCGGGGGCTGACGTAGGACGCCGAGACCCACCCGGTGCGCGACCCGTACCGCACCTGTCGCCAGGTGCCGGAGGCGGCGCCCGGCTTCGCCGTGAGCATCCCCGCCCGGGGCACGACGGCGAGCACGGCCGTCGACGTCGAGGGGCCGGAGCGCAGGTTGACCTGGCTGGTCGCCCAGTAGGTGCACGACGTGGGCGTGCTGCGCACGGCGACGCGGGTCGCGGTGGCACGGAGGTCGACGCCGCGACCCTTGAGGTAGCTGAGCGGGTCGGTGTGCGTCGCGCCCGCGCCGTAGGTGCCGTTCCACACCTCCAGGTGCAGGTGCGGTCCGGTGGCGGTGCCGCTGGAGCCGACGTCGGCGATGCGCTGGCCGGCCTTGACCCGCTGGCCCGCGTGCACGTACCGGTCGCCGTCGACGACGTGCCCGTACACCGACGAGACGGTGCGCCCGCCGATGGTGTGCCGCACCACCACCCACTGCCCGAAGCCGGGGGTGGCGCCGGCACGCAGCACGACGCCGTCGGCGATCGCGCTCACCCGCACCCCCCGGCCGGCGCCCATGTCCTGGCCGAGGTGCCAGGTCGAGGCGCCCGCGACGGGCATGCACCGGGGGCCGTAGTACGACGACAGCGAGTAGGTCCGCGCGGGCAGCGGCGCGACGACGCCGGAAGCGGCGTCTGCGGGAGGGGCGAGCAGCGCCGAGCCTCCGACGAGGCCGAGCGAGAGCGCCCCGGCCACCACGACTGCGCCGAGGCGCTGCTGAACCGACGATGTCTTCACGAGCGCCCCCTGGCACCATTCCGATCACGATCGACGTGTCGGGTTGACATCGTCATCAGGAAGGTATGTCGAAACGGTTCGTTGCGCGCGGCGAACGTCTCCCTCGACCGCCGGACCCTGGCGGGGGCGATCCCTGAGCGACCCTGAGCCTGCCGTACTCCCCTGGGCGTACGAGCGCCCCGCGCAGTTCCGCTCGGGGGTCGATGCCGGGACCACCGAGGCGTTCGTAGCGTGCTGGACATGACGCACCAGCCCTCCTCCCCGCCCCGCCCCGACGCCAATGCCGCCCTCGCGGACGTCACCACCTCCTCCGCCCGCCGCTACCGCGGCGTCGGCGCGCTGGCCGTCGCCGCCGTCGTCGCCGTCACCACCTCCGCGTGCGGCGCCATCACCGAGGCCCTGCAGGACCGGAACGCCGGGCACACCAAGGAGTTCTCCTACGACAGCGGCGCCAGCGGTAAGGCGGCCGACGTGCTGCCCGCGTGGGTGCCGGACGACGCCTCCGACGTCCGCGGCGTCTTCCGCACCACGGGCGACGAGGTCATCCTCACGATGGACGCCGACCTGGCCGACCTGCCCGCCGCGTGCTCGGCCGTGGACGCCGACCACCCGCTCGTCGCCGTCCCGGCCCGCGACGGCCTGACGGTCGAGGACTACCGCGTGGACTCCACGCTCAGGGCGACCTGGTGGACGACGGGGCAGGAGCAGGAGGCCACCCGCCTCTGCGACGCCTGGTGGGTGGGCGCCCAGGACGGCGCCCTGTTCGCGTTCACGCCCGAGCTCAAGGCCGTCAAGATCGAGGACCAGCCCGACCCGGTCTGACGTGCAGGAGCCGGACGGTTCGCACACCGGTCCGGCTGCCGCAGCTGCGGGACTTCACCCGGCGCAGCGGTCGGCGGGAGCAGCGTGCGCCGCGCGCCGGACGGATGCTGGAGAGGTCCGGCACCCTCGTGCGGCTCCCCACGCCCGGGGACCGGCGGCGCGAAGGAGTGGAACGGCGATGGACACGACTCGGCGCGGGTTCTCCAGCTTCTCGGTGGACGACCTCGACGCAGCCAGCAGCTTCTATGCGGACACCCTCGGGCTCCGCGTCACGACCCTCGACGAGGGCATGGGCCTGGTGCTCCACCTCGGCACCGGTGCCCCGGTGTTCGTGTACCCGAAGGAGGACCACGCCCCCGCGGCGTTCACGGTCTTCCACCTGGCGGTGGACGACGTCGACCCGGTGGTGGACGACCTCGTCGCGAAGGGCGTGACCCTCGAGCGGTACGACGGGTTCGACCAGGACGAGAAGGGCGTCGCGCGCGGCTTCATGGAGGGCGGCGACGGCGCGTGGTTCACCGACCCCGCGGGCAACGTCATCGGACTTATGGACGGCGAGGGGGTGCGGCAGCTCCTCGACGAGCTGGGCAGCTGACCGGCTGCCGCACCGCCCCCGCCGGCGTCGTCACTCGACGGTGACGGACTTGGCCAGGTTGCGCGGCCGGTCCACGTCCTCCCCGAGGGCGACGGCGGCGTGGTAGCCGAGCAGCTGGGTGGGGATGGTCAGCAGGATCGGGTCCAGCTCCACCTCGTTGCGCGGCACCTCGATGCGCCGGGTCGCGGCGTCCCCGAGCTCCACGCCCGGGTGCGTGATCGCGACGACGGCGCCACCACGGGCGCGGATCTCCTGCGCGGCGGTGATGTTGCGCTCCAGCAGGTCGTCGGCGGGCATGATCGCCACCGTCGGCAGCTCGGGGCTGATGAGGGCCAGCGGACCGTGCTTGAGCTCGCTGGTCGGGTACGCCTCCGCGTGACGGTAGGTGATCTCCTTGAACTTCTGCGCGCCCTCGCGCGCCACCGGGTAGCCGCGCACCCGGCCGATGAAGAACAGGCTCGGCGCCTCGGAGAGCACCTTCGCGGCGCTCGCGAGGTCCTCCTCGTCGCCCAGGATCTGCGAGATCTGGCCCGGGATCGCCCGCAGGCCGGCGATGATCCGCTTGCCGTCCGCGAACGACAGGTCGCGCACCCGGCCCAGCGCGAGCGCGAGGAGGGCGAACCCGACGCCCATGTGCGTGAGCGCCTTCGTCGACGCCACCGCCACCTCGGGGCCGGCGTGCAGGTAGATCCCGCCGTCCACCTCGCGCGCGATGGAGGAGCCGACGGCGTTGACGAGCCCGACGACGGTGCCGCCCTTGCGCTGCACCTCGCGGACGGCGAACAGCGTGTCCGCGGTCTCGCCGGACTGGCTGACCACGACGTACAGGGTGCTCGGCTCGATGATCGGGTTGCGGTAGCGGAACTCGCTCGCGGGCTCCGCGTCCGCGGGGATGCGGGCGAGGTCCTCGATCATCGACGCGCCGAGCTGACCGACGTAGTAGGCGGAGCCGCAGCCGAGGATCTTCACGCGCGCGAACCGACGCAGCTGGCGCGGGTCCAGGTTGAGGCCGTCCAGCTTGGCCGTGCCGAACCGGTCGTCGAGGCGGCCGGACAGCATCCGCTCCACGGACTCGGGCTGCTCGTGGATCTCCTTGTGCATGAAGTGGGCGTGGCCGCCGAGCTCCAGCTCCTCCACGGTGAGGTCGATGGTGACGGCGTCGCGCGCCGTGTGCTCCTCGTCCGCGGTGAAGGTGCGGAAGCCGTCGGCGGTGACGGAGGCGAAGTCGCCGTCGTCGAGGAGCACCACCTGGCTCGTGTGCCGCACGATCGCCGCGGCGTCGGAGGCCACGAACATCTCGCCGTCGCCGACGCCGAGGAGCAAGGGCGAGCCGTTGCGCGCCACGACCACGCGGTCGGGGGCCTGGACGTCGACCACCGCGAGCGCATACGTGCCGTCGATGTGTCCGACGGCGGCGCGCACGGCGTCCTCGAAGTCGAGCCCCTTGCCGTCCTGACCTGCGAGCTCGCGCGCGACCAGGTGCGCCACGACCTCGGTGTCGGTGTCGGAGGTGAGCTCGACGCCGTCGGCCGTGAGGCGGGAGCGCAGCGCGTGGAAGTTGTCGATGATGCCGTTGTGCACCACGTGCACCCGGCCGTCGTACGAGGTGTGCGGGTGCGCGTTGCGCTCGCTCGGCTCGCCGTGGGTGGCCCAGCGGGTGTGGCCGATGCCGACGGTGCCGGCCAGGCGCGCCGGCAGCGCGGCCTCGAGGTCGCGCACGCGGCCCTTGGCCCGCACGACGCGCGACGGGTGCGCCGTCGAGCGCGGGTTGAGCACGGCGATGCCCGCCGAGTCGTAGCCGCGGTACTCCAGGCGCGTGAGGCCCTCGACGAGGACGGGTGCAGCCTGCTGGGGGCCGACGTAGCCGACGATTCCGCACATGGGACGGGTGCTCCTAGCCGTTGAGGTGTTGCCGTGGATGTCTAGCCGTAGATGGTGCGCCGGACCTGGCGCTCGGTGAGCGCGGGCGCCGCCACGAGGCGGTCCCGCAGCTCGGCGACGATCAGCGCGTAGATCTCCTCGTTGCGGTGCCCGTAGGTGCGCAGCGACGCGTGCCGGCGACGCACGTAGTCCTCGACCGGTTCGCGGTACCAGGCGAGGACGTCCTCGACGACGCGAGCAGCCTCGGCCGGGGAGAGTCCGGTGGAGGTCGCGATGCGCGCGACGAGATCAGCGTCGGTCACCGGGACATCATGCGCGTCCTCGCCGCGACATGCCACATGGTGCCCGAATTCGGGCAGAATCGAGGGCGCTGACCGGGAGGCGTCGGCACGTGCGGGCCGCGAAGGCCTTGCAAGATCTGCACGACACACAGGATCTGAAACGTGACGTGCAGGTCTTGCACGACGCCCGCACCGCCTCCCGGAGCGACCTAACGTCACCGCCATGACGACAACGACGAGACCCCCGGCACAGCGCCTCGCCACCGTGACCGTCGCGACCCTGGCCCTGTTCGGCCTGATGTTCGCCGGCACCGTGACGACGGCACAGCCCGCGGACGCGGCGACGACGTACACCATGGTGGACAAGAAGCTCCGCAACAAGCGATACATCCAGTACCGACAGGAGCTCGGGTCGTGCTCCGTCTCGAAGTCGGGATATCGCTGCAGGATCAGTCACACCGACGGGGCGACGCGAACGATTGGACTCTCTCTTGGCTCCACGCGTAGCTGGGTCGCCGGGCAGTTGCACATCGACAAGTCCCGGACCGTTTCTTCTTCCGTCGCCTGCACCTCGGGCAAAATGAAGAAGGGCCAGGTGCTTCGCGCCTACCCAGTCGGGAAGCTGTACTCCTACAGGATCCGCAAGCTCTCCGTCCCGGTCGGCTGGGGCGGCTGGTTCTCCTACACGACAAGCAAGACCAAGTGGGCATTCGATCCTCAGAAGAACGGGATTCACTGCCGGTGATGCGCATCTTGACTGCGCTCGTCATGACGGCGGCTGCCGGACTGACTCTCGCAGCCTGTACGACCGCCAACCAGACCGAGGCACGCCCCTTGGACTACTTCCTCGGACGCACGCTCGACGTCGCCTGGGGCGACCTCTCCACCGAAGGCGACATCGAGGTACGGGAAATCGACATGACTGCCCGGTTCGGCGGCGAGCCGAGTTTTGGTGACGATGGACGTGGCCAAGAGGCGTACGGCGAGTGGACCGTCCTCGCACTCTGTGCCGACGCCACCACGGTGGCCGATGCCCATGCCGTCGAGTTCGGGATCATCCCGACGACGCTCGCGACGACCGAGGTGGTGAGGGATGCGGAGGCCGGCAGGTACGACCACGACATCACCTGCCTCGGCCTGACGCACCGGCCTGCGTAGAGGCCGGCACGTCGCCGTCGTCGGCGCTACAGGCCGGCGACGGCGACGACCGTCGCCAGCCCCGCGACGAGGGCGACGCCGACGGCCGCGACCACGTGCACCCGCGGCCGGCGGCGCAGCACCGCGACGAACTCGCGCAGGTACGCGCTGGGGAAGAAGTAGCCCGCCGTCGGCGCACCCACGGCGTGGACGTCGAGGCCCAGGTCCATCGCCTCGAGGGCGGCTCGGGGGGCGTGGTAGTTGTTCGTGGCCAGGAGGTACGGGCCGGGCGTCCCGTGCTCGCGCAGCAGGGCGACGCCGAGCGTGAGGTTCTCCCGCGTGGTGCGCGCGCGGTCCTCCACCAGCACCTGGTCGGCGGGCACGCCGCGCGCGACCAGCCACTCCCCCATGACGGCGCCTTCCGGCCGGTCCTCGTCCACCCCCTGGCCGCCCGACGGCACGATCGGCACGGGCGAGCCGTCCGCGCCGAGGCGCCGGGCCGCGGCGACGCCCGCGGCGAGCCGGGCCGCGAGAAGTGGCGGCACCCGGCTGCCCACCACCTTCGAGCCGAGCACGATCACCCCGTGCGCCGGCACCCCCGCCGCGTACCGCCGGTACAGCAGCGTCTGCGCGACGAAGCCCAGGAACACGAACCCCAGCCAGGCCGTGGCCAGCACCAGCCCGACGACGAGCCCGAGCGCCCAGGGGACGTTCAGCACCACGGGCGCGACGACGACGAACGGCGCTGCCAGCATCGCCAGCCCGACGAGCAGCGACAGCAGGTTGCCGAGGCTGCGCCGTTCCCGGCGCACCATCGTCAGCCCGTTGACGACGAGGAACACGGGCAGCGCCAGGAGCCCGAGCGCGAGCACCCCGAAGAGCGCGAGAGCGAGCCAGCCCAGGACGGTCGCGCCCCCGGGCGCCAGCGTGACGAGCTGACCGACCAGCCCCGCCCCGGTGTACACGACGGCGATGGCGAGGAACCCGTTGCGCAGCCGACGTCGGTCGGCGCGCAGCGACAGGGCGAGCCAGCCGCCCCAGAAGGCGAAGGCCGCCACCGACAGCACGACGGACCAGACGGTGGCGTTGACCTCGGCACTCACGCCCGCAGGATAGGCGGGCGAGGGCAGAAAGGCCTGGTGGGCGCCATGGAGCCGTGCTCTGATGCCTCCATGACCTCGCGCATCTCGCACACGACGTTCGACGCCCACGACGCCTACGCCCAGTCCGAGTGGTGGAAGCAGGTGCTCGGCTACACGGACGTGCCCGGTGACCCCAACCTGCCCGGGCACGTGGAGTGCATGATCGTGCCGCCGGCCGACCACGCCGCCCCCGCCGAGAGCCACGGCCGCGTGCTGTTCATCGAGGTGCCGGAGCCGAAAAAGGTCAAGAACCGCCTCCACCTCGACCTGCGGCCCACGGACCGCACGCGCGACGAGGAGGTCGATCGCCTGCTCGCCCTCGGCGCCACGCAGGTCGCGGACCGCAGGACCCCCGAGGGCGGCTGGGTGGTGCTGGCCGACCCGGAGGGCAACGAGTTCTGCATCCTGCCCAGCGACGCCGAGCTCGCTGCCGCCGGCGACGCCTGAGCCGTCAGCGCCGGGCACCCGGTGAACGGCGCGTGCTCAGCACCGTCGCGGTGAGCACGACCACCAGGCCCGCGAGCGGGACGACGAGCAGTCCCGCGCGGATGCTGGTGGCGTCGGCGACGACCCCCACGAGGGGCGGCGTCAGCAGGAAGCCGAGACGCATCAGCCAGGTGACGACCGTCAGGCCGGTGCCGGCGCGCAGCCCTGGCAGCTCGTCGGCCGCGTGCATCGCCGCCGGGACCACGGTGGCGACACCGAACCCGGCGGTGGCGAAGCCGGCCACGGTGCCGGGCACCGACGGGAACGCCAGCGCGAGGCCCATCCCCAGGACGACGAGCACGCCGCCGGCGCGCACGACGGCGCGCTGGCCGAAGCGATCGACGAGGCGGTCCCCCGTCGCCCGGCCCACGAACTGGGCCGCCATGAAGGCCACGAACGCGGAGGCCGCCACTGCGCCCGCGGCGCCGAGCGCGTCCGACAGGTAGACCGCGGCCCACGAGTTGCCGGCCTCCTCGACGACCGTGCCGCCGATGGCGAGGAGGACGAACGCCCCGAGCACCAGCGTCGTCCGGCCGGACGGACGGCCCACGACCGCCGACGGGCGCACCTCGTCGGAGGCACCGTCGGCACTGTCGGCGTCGACAGGTCCGTGGTCCGCGACCCGGCCGTCGACCCCGGGCAGGCAGAAGCGCAGCGCGACGACGGCGACGGCGCTGAACAGGGCGCCGGTGATCGCGAGGTGGACGCCGCGAGGCAGGTCGAGCGCGATGGCGCCCGCTGCCATCGCGCCGCCGACCACGCACCCCACCGACCACAGGGCGTGGAAGGAGTTGAAGATCGAGCGGCCGTAGCGGCGCTGCACCCGGAGCCCGTGCGCGTTCTGGCCCACGTCGGTCAGGGCGTCCATCGCCCCGGCGGCGAACAGGGCGCCGACGAACGCGGCGGTCGTCGGCGCGACGCCCGCGCACAGCACGCCCACGCTCGTGACGACCGTGCCGAGCACCGCCACCCGGGCGGAGCCGAGCCGGCGCACCAGCATCCCCGCGAACAGGCCGGAGGCGATCGCGCCCGCCGGGAAGGCGATCACGGCGAGCCCGTACACGGTGTTGCTCAGCGCCAGGTCGGCCTTGATCTGCGGGTAACGGGGCAGGAGGTTGGCGAACAGCGCGCCGTTGGTGAGGAACAGTGCGGCGACCGCGACGCGCGCACGGCGTGCCACCTGGTCCGGTCCGCGCATCGCGGCGGGCGTGCTCATGGGGTCGTCCGCGGGGGCGCGGGGGCCGGCCCGGGCCCGCCCACGACGCGCAGGACGGCGTCGCGGACGTCGGTGTCCACCGGCGGCTTGCTGTCCAGGGCGCGATGGATCGTCATGCCCTCGATCAGCGCGTCGAGGATGCGCGTCGTGGTGGGATCGAAGTGGCGCTCGAGCGCCGCCCGGCTGCGCCGCATCCAGGTGGAGGTGAGGGTGCGGTAGGCAGGCTCGCGCGCCGCGAGCGTGTACAGCTCGTGGGTGAGGACGAGGTCGCGCGACGTGCCGAAGACGTCGTGCGTGATGAGCCGGACGACGGCGTCGACGGCGGCGTCGCGGTCCGCGGCCTCGACCATGCGCCGCTCGAACGTCGCCGCGAACTGCTCGGCGAACCGTCCGAACGCCTCGCGGAGCAGGTCCTCCATCCCGTCGAAGTGGTACGTCATCGAGCCGAGCGGCACGTCCGCCGCGGCGGCGACCCGCCGGTGCGAGGTGCCGGCGACGCCGTGCTCCGCGACCACGGCGAGGCACGCGTCGATGATCCGGTCCCGGCGCGCGGGGTCGGCCCGACGCGCCCGTCGGGGGGCCCCGTCGCCGTCAGGCACGCGCTGCCTCGTCGACCTCGGCGATGTCCCGCACGACGCGGGCGGGATTCCCCACCGCCACGACGTTCGCCGGCACGTCCCGCGTGACGACCGACCCCGCGCCGATGACGGAGTTGTCGCCGATGGTGACGCCCGGGCAGACGATGACGCCGCCGCCGAGCCACACGTTGTCGCCGAGGGTGATGGGCCGCGCCGCCTCGAGCTTGTCCCGGCGGGGCGTGGGTTCCACGGGGTGCGTCGGGGTGAGGAGCTGCACGTTCGGACCGATCTGGCAGTCCTCGCCGATGACGATCGGCGCGACGTCGAGCGCGGTGAGGTGGTAGTTGACGAACGTGCGCGCGCCGACGTGGAGGTTCTCCCCGTAGTCGACGAACAGGGGCGGGCGGATCACGGCGTCGTCGCCGAGCGTGCCGAGCAGTTCCACCAGGACCTCGCGGCCCGCCTCGGGATCGCGCGGCGCGGTGCGCGCAAAGTCGTCCTGGAGTCGTGCGGCACGGCGAGCACGACGCTCGATCTCCGGGTCGTCCGCGACGTAGAGGTCGCCCGCGAGCATGCGCTCGTGGTTGCTGCGCGGGTCGTCGGCGAAGTGGTCGGTCGTCATGCGAGGAGAGTAGCGCGCACTATGTACGTTCGTACACACACGGGTGCCGCCCCACCTGGGAG
>NZ_JBHUWC010000120.1:0-12470 GCF_042670225.1 Isoptericola sp. NPDC057191
GGTGCCGAGGGCGTCGTGGCGCACGCAGGTCAGTCGCGCGTGAGCTTGCGGTACGTCACGCG
Source organism: Isoptericola sp. NPDC057191 (assembly GCF_042670225.1). Taxonomy (NCBI): domain Bacteria; kingdom Bacillati; phylum Actinomycetota; class Actinomycetes; order Micrococcales; family Promicromonosporaceae; genus Isoptericola; species Isoptericola sp. NPDC057191. Next base: position 63 of record NZ_JBHUWC010000120.1, read on the forward strand.
GTGCGGGCGCGCGGCGTCGGCGCCCAGGCGCTCGACCTTGTTCTCCTCGTACGAGGCGAAGTTGCCCTCGAACCAGTACCAGTTCGCCGGGTCCTCCTCGGTGCCCTCGTAGGCGAGGATGTGGGTCGCGACCCGGTCGAGGAACCAGCGGTCGTGCGAGACGACGACGGCGCAGCCCGGGAACTCGAGCAGGGCGTTCTCCAAGGAGCCGAGGGTCTCGACGTCCAGGTCGTTGGTCGGCTCGTCCAGGAGCAGCAGGTTGCCGCCCTGCTTGAGCGTGAGGGCGAGGTTGAGGCGGTTGCGCTCACCACCGGACAGCACGCCCGCGGGCTTCTGCTGGTCCGGGCCCTTGAAGCCGAACGACGCCACGTAGGCCCGGGACGGGATCTCGACGTTGCCGACCTTGATGAAGTCGAGCCCGTCGGAGACGACCTCCCAGAGCGTCTTCTTCGGGTCGATGCCGCCACGCGACTGGTCGACGTAGGAGATCTTCACGGTCTCGCCGACCTTGAGGTCGCCACCGTCCAGCGGCTCCAGGCCCACGATCGTCTTGAACAGCGTCGTCTTGCCGACGCCGTTCGGGCCGATGACGCCGACGATGCCGTTGCGCGGCAGCGTGAAGCTGAGACCGTCGATGAGCTGGCGCCCGTCGAAACCCTTCTGCAGGTTGGTCGCCTCGAGGACGACGCTGCCCAGACGCGGGCCCGCGGGGATCTGGATCTCCTCGAAGTCCAGCTTCCGCGTCCGCTCGGCCTCCGCCGCCATCTCCTCGTAGCGGGCCAGACGGGCCTTCGACTTCGTCTGCCGGCCCTTCGCGTTGGAACGCACCCAGTCCAGCTCGTCCTTCAGGCGCTTGGCGAGCTTGGCGTCCTTCTTGCCCTGCACCTCGAGGCGGGCCTGCTTCTTCTCCAGGTAGGTGGAGTAGTTGCCCTCGTACGGGTACAGACGGCCGCGGTCGACCTCGCAGATCCACTGCGCGACGTGGTCGAGGAAGTACCGGTCGTGCGTGACGGCGAGGACGGCGCCGGGGTAGGTCGCCAGGTGCTGCTCGAGCCACAGCACCGACTCGGCGTCGAGGTGGTTGGTCGGCTCGTCGAGCAGCAGCAGGTCCGGCTTCTCGAGCAGGAGCTTGCACAGCGCGACGCGACGGCGCTCACCGCCGGAGAGCACCTTGACGTCGGCGTCCGGCGGCGGGCAGCGCAGCGCGTCCATCGCCTGCTCGAGCTGCGAGTCGAGGTCCCACGCGTCGGCGGCGTCGATCTCCTCCTGCAGGGTGCCCATCTCGGCGAGCAGGGAGTCGAAGTCGGCGTCCGGCTCCGCCATGAGGGCGGAGATCTCGTTGAAGCGGTCGATCTTCGCCTTGATCGGGCCGACCGCCTCCTCGACGTTGCCCAGCACCGTCTTGTCGTCGTTCAGCGGGGGCTCCTGCAGCAGGATCCCGACGGTGTACCCCGGGGACAGCCGGGCGTCGCCGTTCGACGGCTGGTCGAGGCCGGCCATGATCTTGAGGATCGTCGACTTGCCGGCGCCGTTGGGGCCGACGACGCCGATCTTGGCGCCGGGCAGGAAGTTCAGCGACACGTCGTCGAGGATGACCTTGTCGCCGTGCGCCTTGCGCGCCTTGTACATGGAGTAGATGAACTCAGCCACTGGCTCTGCTTCCACCGTTCGATCGCGCGGAGAATTGGGGATTCGATCCGAAGACTGTCGAGGATTCGAAGGCTCCAGCGGGCACGCTGGAGGACCGGCATGGCGGCCGGTCCACCAGCCTACGCGACCCGGGCCCTCACACGCCGACCGGCACGGGATCCTCGGCCCCGGTCTGCTCCCCCACGGCCTCGTCGTCCGGCCCTCGACCCTCGGCCGCGGCGGCCCACGGGTCGGAGTCCGGCGGCCCGGGCTCGAGCGACGGGCCGCCCTCCTGCCCGGCCGCGTCGTCCGGCGCGGACCGGTCCACGACCCGCGTGAAGCGCGCCAGGCCCCGCGTCACGTCCGGGCCCACGGCCTGCGCGTCGATCACGAGCTGCCAGCGGTCGTTGCCGTCCTTGTCCGTCCAGTCCTCGGTGGACAACCGGCCGGTCACCACCACCGGGTCCCCCTGCACCAGGGACTCCGCCACGTTCCGGGCCCCGCTGCGGAAGGACTTCACGGTGAACCAGAGCGTCTGGCCGTCCGACCACTCTCCGTTGCGCGGGTCGCGCACCCGGCGCGTGCTCGCGACCCGGAACGTGGTCCACTCCACGCCGTTCGGCGACCGGTGCAGCGCGGGTTTCGTCCCGACGAATCCGTTGACGGTGATGCTGACCTCGTTCATGCGCTCCTCCTGGGCTCCGCGCCGGCGGACGCCGGCGTGCCCCCAGGATCAGTCGCGCGACGTCCGGCTGGTTCCCTGCCTGGGCGCGTCTGTGGACGACGCCGAGAGCTCGGCGCCTGTGGGCAGCCTCAGGGACCCGGTGAGCGGCCGCGACGTCGGCAGCTCGGTCGCTGCCTGCGCGAGCTCGCGCACCCGGCGGTGCTCGACGAGCAGGCGCTGGGTCGGCTCGCCGAGCCCCTCGGACAGCACGCGCTCCAGTGCGGCGCGCCCGGCGGTCGCCACCGCCTGCTCCCGGCGGCGTGCGAGCGTGCGCCGCGCTGCGGCCGAGGCCAGCACCACGGCGACGGCAGCGACCGCGAGGACGGCCGCCGCACCGAGCACGACGCCAGGCCACGGCGAGGCGAGCTCCAGCACGCCGGTCAGCGCGAGCACGCCCACCACCGCCGCCACCGCGGCAAGACCGCCCAGCACCCACCCGGTGCGGCGCAGCGTGCGCGCCGAGGACGGGCCGCGGGTGTCGAGCACGACCCCCCGCAACGCGCCCGCGACCGACGTGCGCAGCTGGTCCGCCCCGGCGACCGACGCCGCGAGCGAGCGCTGCCAGCCCGGGCGCAGCGACGCTCCCGCCCGGGTGAGCCAGCGCGCCCGGGACAGCGCGACCGCGTCGCGGTCCGGCGGCGGGACCTCGGGGCGGCCGTAGCCGTTGCGCACGGCGTTGCCCACCTGCGTGGCGACGGCGTCCAGCCCGGTGGCGGCGACGAGGGCGTCCAGCTCGCGCTCCACCGCCGGGCCCATCTGCCACGGCACCTCCGCGGGCGTCTGCGCCAGGAGCAGGCGGGCCGCGGAGTCGAGCTCCGCCGCCGCGCGCCCGGCGGCGACGGACCGCCGCGAGCAGGCCTCCTCGAGGATCCGCCGCACCCGGTCGATCCCCTCGCCGGTACGCGCGGACACGCCCTGCACGTACACGCCCGTGAGACCGTCGTCCTCGAGCAGGCGCGCCAGGTCGGCGAGCAGGTTCTCGCGCTGCGTGTCCGGCACGGTGTCGACCTGGTTGAGCAGCACGACCATCGACGACTCCGAGCCGACGGAGTCGCGCAGGTAGCCGGAGTGCAGCGCGTCGTCCGCGTACTTCTGCGGGTCCACCACCCACACCAGCAGGTCGACCAGCGGCAGCACGCGGTCCACGACGTCCCGGTGCGCCGGCTCGACGGAGTCGTGGTCCGGCAGGTCGAGGAGCACCAGCCCGGCGAGCTTCTCCTCGTCCTCGCCGTCGAGCTCGCCGCCCTGGGTGATGCGCCGCTCGCGGTCCACCCCGACCCAGTCGAGCAGCGCCTCCGCGTCGTCGGACCACGAGCAGGCGGTGACCCGCGCCGTCGTGGGGCGCTTCACGCCGACGTCGGCGAAGCTCAGCCGCGACACCTTGTTGAACAGGCTCGACTTGCCCGAGCCGGTGCCGCCCGCGAACGCCACCACCGTGTGGTCGACACCGAGCGCGAGCCGCTGGCGCACGCCTTCCACCGCGGCCGTGACGCGCGTCGAGGTCGCGTCGTCGAGGCGAGGACCGGCGATCTCGAGCGCCTCGGCGAGGTCCTCGGTGCGGGCACGCAGGGTCGCGTCGTGGGTCGGGCTCTCGGTCATGTCAGCCTCCTGAGCTCGGCGAGTCGCACGCGCAGCCCCGCGGCCGCGTCGTCGGCGGGTTCGGACGGCGCGATGTGGTCCAGCACGGCCTGCACCTCCGCGTCGACGACGGCGGACGCGCGGTCGCCGAGGTCCTCGCGCAGCGCGGAGACGGGGTCGTCTGCCCCGTCCCCGAGGACCCGGTCCAGGAGGCGGGCCGCGTCATCGCTGCCGGCGGCGGAGGCCAGGAGCAGCGTCGCCAGGCCCCGCGGCCCGAACGCCTTCGCGGCAGCCTCGACGCGCGCGGTCGGCGACCCGGCGAGCAGGTCCGTGACAAGGGTGTCGGCGTGCTCGGCCCACCCCGCGACGCGCCCGGGCACGTCCGCCTCGCGGGCCGCTGCGCGCGCGGCGCCGTCGGGGACCACCGCCTCGCCGCCGGCGGGCGCGCCCGGCCCGGCGAGGACGGCGCGCAGCCGCTCCTCGACCCGGGCCCCCGAGGCCGCGAGCGTGCGGGCCGCGGCGTCGACGACGTCGGACCGCAGCCCGTCGAGCGCCGCCTCGCGCGCCCGCCCGGCACGGCGGCTGCTGCGTGCGCGGTCGCCGCGCACCTTGACACGGTCGACGCCGGCGGTGCCGGAGAGCTCGCGCCACCGGGCCTCGACGGACGCCCCGGCCACGACACCCGCGGCGACGGCGTCGCGGGCGAGCCGCTCGGCCGCCGGGATCTCCTCCTCCGCCCGGCGCCGGAGCACGAGCGCCGCCTCCTGCTGCGCGTCCAGCGCGTCCGCGAGCGACGTGACCCACCCGGGAAGCGCCCCCAGCGCGCCCTTGAGGGTCCGCACGACCACGGCCCGCGACCGGTCCGGGCCCGCCAGCATGGAGAGCCAGCGACGCACGGGCGCCACGACCGCCGGGTCGAGCATGCCCTCGTGCGGACCGACGTCCGGGATCACGAAGAGCGGCACGTCGGTCATGCCGTGCTCGCGCAGGCGCTGCATGAGGTCGCCGCGCACCGTGGTGAGCGTCTCCTTCGGCACACGGTTGAGCACCATCGCCACGGACGCTCCCCGTTCGGTCGCCCGGCCGAGCGCGTGCCACGGCAGGGCGTCGCCGTAGCGGGCGGCCGTCGTGACGAAGAGCCAGAGGTCGGCGGCCTCGAGCAGCTGCTGCGCCGTGGACCGGTTCTGCTGCACGAAGGAGTCCAGGTCGGGGGCGTCCAGCAGGGCGGTGCCGCGCGGCACACCCTCGTGGGCCACCACGCGCGACAGCTCGGTGACCGGCCCGGACGTCATCACGTCGGCATCCGCCGGGTGGTGGGCCAGCACGGGCTCCCGCGTCGTGGGACGCAGCACCCCGGCCTCGGAGACGGCCTCGCCGAGCAGCGAGTTGTACAGGGTGGACTTGCCCGCCCCGGTCGACCCCGCCACCACGACGACGGCCGGCGAGGACAGCTCCTTCAGCCGGGGCAGCAGGTGCTCGTCGAGCTGGGCCAGCAGCCGGTCCCGGGACGCCGCAGCCTCCTCGGCGCCGTCGATCGGCAGCGGGAGCTCCACGGCGGCGACGTCACGACGCAGGTCGCGGGCGACGTCGTGGACGGTGACGCCGATCTCCTCGCTCGCCCCCGCGTCCTTGCGGCTCGCGGCGCGGCGCGAGGCGCGGGTTTCCAGGGAAGGTGTCACGGGCACATCCTTCCCGCTGGGGCGTTCCGTGCCAAACGCGCGCGCCGCACGAAGTCAGGCAGGAGGAACGGGAACGGGCAGCCCACGGAACGTGGCGGCGTCGAGCACGCCCCTGCGTTGGCCGTTCCTGGTGGGTGCGACCCTGAGCGTGACCGACGCTCCGTAGTCACCTGGCTTGATGTAGTAGCACTCGTCCGTCTCGGGACAGTAGACGCAGACGACGTCGATGGTGTCCTTGTCCGTAGGCTTGACGTGAGTGCCCTGACGATCGTTCCACACGGACCGGAAATGGACCGTGATGGCGCCGGCACGCGCTGCGCGATACTTCACCTGGAGCCTGCAGAAAGCACCGTCCGTGTACGCGACCAGATCGAACGGTGCGTGTTCGGTCGCCGGGAAGAGCACGACTGCGCCTTGGCTCACGAGATCGGCATGGGCCTTTGCCACGCCGAGGTCGCCCTTGTCCTTGGTGTGGTGCTGCACCATCGTCCGACACTAGTAGATGGGTGCTCCGCCACACGCGTCGGGGTGCCTCCTCGTGGCGCCCTCAGACCCAGCGTGTGCTGGGCTAAACTCTGCTCGCTTGCCTCCGTAGCTCAGTTGGATAGAGCGGGTCACTTCTAATGACCGGGTCGCGGGTTCGAATCCTGCCGGGGGCACCGATCTGGACCCGCGAGCGAGCGTGGTCGATGTCACCTGGGAGCGCCGCGACGACGTCGGGCGGGCCGGCCCTTCGCCATGGCGCGCATCCCTGATCACCGACCTGTTGATGCGACCGGCCGCATCCCTGCCCGTGACCTGGGAAAAAAGCGTGCGGCGGCCGAGTGCGGCCCGGCAGACTCTCTCGTGCACCGCGGTGACGAGCGGCCGGTCAGACACCGGTCGCAGGGTGGTCCCTGGCCCGGACCGACGACCCACGTCACGAAGGACAACCATCACCATGTATTCCACGGACAGCCTGCTTCTCGTGCAGGCCATCCAGCGCGAGCGTCTCGACGACGCCGAGCGACGACGCACCATCCACCGACTGCAGCAGCAGCACAAGCTGCGCTCGCAGCCGCACGCCCGCCGCCAGCACACCAGCATCGCCCGGTGGCTGTTCGACTGGCTGACCGCATGACACCCGACGCGCGACCGTCGACCGGCGCCAGACCGGCAGACGACGCCACCACGAGGGCCCGGGGGCCCGGACCGTTCCCCAGCGAACCGTCCGGAGCACCGGGGCCCTCGCCGCGTTCCGGGCCCCGCGCAGCCTTCTCGCTGCCGGGCGGACCGTAGGCTGACCTCGTGAGCCCCGCTAACCCGAACGAACGCATCGTGTGGATCGACTGCGAGATGACCGGCCTGGACCTGCGCGCCGACGCGCTCGTCGAGGTCGCCGCCGTGGTCACCGACTCCGAGCTGAACGTGCTCGGCGAGGGGGTGGACGTCGTCATCGCGCCGCCGGCCGCCGCACTCGAGCAGATGAACGACTTCGTGCGCGAGATGCACACGACGTCCGGCCTCCTCGAGGAGCTGCCGGCCGGCATGACGCTCGCCGAGGCCGAGCGGGCCGTGCTCGACTACGTCCGCGAGTGGGTGCCCGACCCGGGCAAGGCGCCGCTCGCCGGCAACTCGGTGGGCACGGACAAGATGTTCCTCGACCGGGACATGGCCGAGCTCGTGGGCCACCTGCACTACCGGATCGTCGACGTGTCCTCGATCAAGGAGCTCGCGCGCCGCTGGTACCCGCGCGTGTACTTCGCCGCCCCCAAGAAGGAGGGTGGCCACCGGGCGCTCGCGGACATCCTCGAGAGCATCGACGAGCTGCGGTACTACCGCGAGGCCCTGTTCGTGCCGCAGCCCGGCCCGGACACGAGGACCGCGCGCGGCGTCGCGGAGCGGATCCGCGAGACGTCCGTCACCCGCCGGCCCGCGAGGTCCTGACCTGCCCCCCGGACCAGGTATAGTTCTGGTCGGCCGGTGCGCACGCGTCCGGTCATGGTGGCTATAGCTCAGTCGGTAGAGCGCCTGGTTGTGGTCCAGGAGGTCGCCGGTTCAAGCCCGGTTAGCCACCCCACCCGCGAGGCCCCCGCCGCGTCCCTGGACGTGACGGGGGCCTCGTGCTGTGTCGAGCCCCTGTCGGCTCAGGCGCGCGCGAGGATCGCGTCGGCGAACGCGTCCAGCGTCGCTGCCGCCCCCGAGTGCTGCATCCACAGCGACGGCTCCGCGAGCTCGAGCTCGATGACCATCGGGCCGCCGTCGTCGCCCGTCACCAGGTCGACGCGGGCGTAGAGGAACGGCCGTTCGCCGCCGACGTGCTCGCGCGCCACGGCCAGCGCCTTCTCCGCCGCGTCGACCTGGTCGGGCGTCGCCGTCGCGGGCGCCATCTGCTCCGCCGCGTACAGCGCGTCGGAGGTCTGCGCCGGCCCGGTGAGCAGCGCGTGCTTGCGCACCGCGTGGCGCAGCTCGCCGTCCACGAACACGAGACCGGTCTCGCCCGCGGTGTCCACCGACGTGACGTAGGGCTGGATCATCACCGCTCGGCCACCGTCGAGCAGGTCCACGGCGTGCTTGATCGCCAGCGCCCGGGACTGCGCGGAGACGGGCTGGTAGCGCCCCGTGTCCTGCGCGCCCGCGCTGACCACCGGCTTGACCACGAAGTCGCCGAAGGCCGGCATGCGCGTGTGGACCGCGCGCTTGGACAGGTGCCGTGCGGGGTCGAGCCAGATCGTCGGGATGACGGGCACGCCCGCCTCCTCGAGGATGCGCAGGTAACCCTTGTCGGTGTTCCAGCGCAGGACGTCGACCGGGTTCTCGAGGCGCGGCACGCCCGCGGCCCAGGCGAGGAACTCGTCGCGGCGGGGCGAGTAGTCCCAGGTCGAGCGCACGACGACGAGGTCGTACACCGACCAGTCCACGTCCGGGTCGTCCCAGACGACGGCCTCGGCCACGACGCCGCGCTCCGTGAGCGCGGCGAGGAGCGGCCGGTCGTCGCTGTCGAGCCGGGGCAGGGCGGAGCAGGTGGCGAGGCCGATGCGCGTCGAGGTCACGCGGCGAGCCTAGTGCGCCGGGTCCGTCCGGTCTGCCGGGGACGCCGCGGGCGCCGCGGCGTCGGCCGCGCGGCGCAGCCCGCCGAGGATGCCTGCCGCGGTGAGCGACCCGACGACGACGTCCTGGTCGTCCACGACCGGGACCCTCCCCTGGGACGACGTCGGCAGCGCGGCGACCGCCTCGAACGCCTCCGCGAGGCTCGCGCCCAGGGGCACGGCGCGCGGTGCGGGCTGCACGACGAGGGACGCGTCCTCCAGGTCGGCCCGCCGCACCTGGGCGAGCGCCAGCATCCGCTGGTGGGCGCCGGCGCCGACGAAGTCGCGCACGCGGTCCGAGGCAGGGTGCGCGAGCACGGTCAGCGGCGACGCGACCTGCTCCAGGTGGCCGCCGCGCGAGAGCACCGCCACCCGGTCGCCGAGCCGGACCGCCTCGTCGACGTCGTGCGTGACCAGCACGACGGTGGACCCGACCTCGGCCAGGATGCGCGAGACCTGGTTCTGCAGGTCCCGGCGGCGCTCGGGGTCGACGGCACCGAACGGTTCGTCCATGAGCAGCACCGGGGGGTCGGTGGCGAGCGCCCGCGCCACCCCGACGCGCTGCCGCTCGCCGCCGGAGAGCTGGTGGGGGTAGCGGCGCCCGTACTCCCGCGCCGGGAGGCCCACGAGGTCGAGCACCTCGGCGACCCGGTCGCGCACCCGCTGCCGGTCCCAGCCGAGCAGGCGCGGCACGGTCGCCACGTTCGCCTCGACGGTGCGGTGCGGCAGCAGGCCCACGTCCTGGATGACGTACCCGGTACGGCGGCGCAGGGCCACCGGGTCCACCTTCATGACGTCCTCGCCGTCGACCAGCACGCGGCCGGAGGTGATCTCGACGAGGCGGTTGATCATGCGCAGGGTGGTCGACTTGCCGCAGCCGGACGGCCCGACGAGCGCGAGCACCTCCCCTGGCTCGACCGTGAGGCTCAGCCCGTCCACCGCGACGGTGCCGTCCGGGTAGGCCTTGCGGACGGCGTCGAGCTCGATGCCGGCGGACAGCCGGGCGGGCGCGGTGGCGAGGGCAGGCATGGCTGCGAGGCTATCGAGCGCATCCCCCACCCCGGCCCGCGGCGCGCCGGGGCGACCGCCCGCCGGGTGTCCCCGGTGCCCGCTACGGTCTTTCCCATGGTCATCAGCGCTGCCGGGACGGCTGCGGACAACCCGTGGTTCTCCTGGTCGTACGTGACCGCGAACGCCGACGTCCTGTGGGCGCGCACGACGGAGCACGCCCTGCTCACCGTCGAGGCGGTCGCGATCGCCGCGGTGATCGCGGTGCCGCTCGGGCTGCTCGCCTCGCGGGTCCGCTGGCTGGCCGGCCCCCTGCTCGGCACCGCGGCGATCCTCTACACGGTCCCGTCGCTGGCGCTGTTCGCGATCCTCGCGCCGATCATGGGGATCGGCCGCCAGCCCGTGCTCCTCGGCCTGGTGCTGTACGCGCTGCTGGTCATCCTGCGCAACACGGTGACCGGCCTCGACGGCGTGGACCCGGCGGCGGTCGACGCGGCGCGCGGCGTCGGGCACGGGCCGCTCCAGGTCCTGGCGCGGGTCCGGCTGCCGAACGCGCTGCCCAGCATCGTCGCCGGCCTGCGCCTGGCCACCGTCACGACGGTCGCGCTCGTCACCGTGGGGGTCGTGGTCGGTTACGGCGGGCTCGGGCAGCTGATGTTCCAGGGCTTCCGCAACAACTTCTACCGTGCGGAGATCATGACGGCGACCCTCGCCTGCGTCCTGCTCGCCCTCGTCCTCGACCTCGTGCTGTGGGCCGCCGGCCGCGCCCTCACACCGTGGCTGCGCGGGAGGGCCGCATGAGCGCCGCGGCCGTCCCCACGGTCACGGCCGAGGGCACCGGCGTCGTCGGCGAGGCGATCGCCTACCTCAACGACCCCCTGAGCTGGACGGGGCCCGGCGGCATCCTCGAGCTCGGCCGCGAGCACCTGGCGCTCACCGCCGCGGCGGTGCTGGTCGCCGCCGTGGTCGCGCTGCCGGTCGGCGCGGCCCTGGGCCACGGCCGACGCGGCGGCGGCGTGACCGTCTGGCTGACCAACGCCAGCCGAGCCGTCCCGACCCTCGGCATCATCCTGCTCCTCGCCACCGCGGGCCTCTTCGGCGACGGCGCCACGATCGTGGCCGCCGCGCTCTTCGCCGTGCCGGTGCTCCTGGTCAACACGTACGAGGGCGTGCGTGGCGCGGACCCCTCCGCACGCGACGCCGCGATCGGCCTCGGCATGCCGGGCCGGCAGGTGCTCACGCGCGTCGAGCTCCCGCTGGCCACGGCCCTCGTCGCAGCGGGCGTGCGCACCGCCGTCGTGCAGGTCAGCGCCACGGTGCCGCTGGCGGCGCTCGCCGGCGGCGGCGGTCTCGGGCAGATCATCGCGCTCGGGATGGGGACGCAGCGGTACGGGCAGGTGCTCGCCGGCGGCGTCCTGGTCGCGCTGCTCGCCCTGGTCCTGGACGGCGTGTTCGCCGTCGTGCAACGACTCGTCACGCCCAAACCCCTCCGCGCCGCAGCACGGCGCTGACGGCTCCCGCGAGCCAAACCGGTTGCCTGCCGCCGACCCTCGCGGTCGAATAGGCCGGTTCACCCCTTCCACCGCCTCATCTCCTCTCATCCACTCTCATCCACCTGGTACTTCCCACGGACGGAGCGCACGATGACCTCCCACCGCACGATCACCCTGCGACGCACGACGGCCGCGCTGGCCGCCGTCGTCGGCGCGACGGGGCTGCTCGCCGCCTGCGGCGACCCTGGCTCGGCGGGGGGCGGCGGATCGACGTCCACCGCGTCGGGCGCCGCCGCGACCTGCGAGGCCGTCCCGGGCGACGCGCTCGTGGTGCTCGAGGACGACAAGAAGCTGCAGACGGTCGACAACATCGTCCCCGCGGTGAACGCCGACCTCGCCGCGCAGGACCCGGACCTGATCCCGCTGCTCGACACCGTGTCCGCGGCGCTCGACACGGACACCCTGATCGGGCTGAACAAGTCGGTCGACATCGACCGCCAGACGTCGGAGGACGTCGCCGCCACGTTCGTCCAGGACGCCGGCCTGGCGGCAGACGACGACTCGGCCGGCAAGGGCACGACCGTCGCGATCGGCGCGGCCGACTTCGCCGAGAGCGCCACGCTCGGGAACATCTACGCCGACGTGCTGAAGAGCGCGGGCTACGACGCGACCGTCACCACGATCGGCAACCGCGAGACGTACCTGCCGGCCCTGCTGAAGGGCAAGCAGGTGCAGATGGTGCCCGAGTACGTGGGCACGCTGACCGAGTTCCTCAACAAGGACCTCAACGGTGCGGACGCCGAGCCGCTCGCCTCCGGTGACCTGGACTCGACCGTCTCGGCGCTCACGGACCTCGGCAAGCAGGCCGGGCTCGCGTTCGGCACGCCGTCGCCCGCCCAGGACCAGAACGCGTTCGCCGTCACGCAGGCGTTCGCGCAGGAGCACGACCTGACCACGCTCAGCGACCTCTCCGAGGCCTGCGGCGGCCTGGTCCTCGGCGCGGGGCCCGAGTGCACCGAGCGCCCGTTCTGCAAGCCGGGCCTCGAGGACACGTACGGCCTGACGTTCTCCGAGTTCCGCTCGCTCGACGCCGGCGGCCCGCTGACCAAGGCGGCGCTGCAGAAGGGCGAGATCACCCTCGGCCTCGTGTTCAGCTCCGACGGCTCCCTGTCGACGTCGTCCAGCTGACCCGTTCCCGGCACGGCGAAGGGCCCCGAGATCTCTCGGGG
>NZ_JBHUWC010000121.1:0-12406 GCF_042670225.1 Isoptericola sp. NPDC057191
GTTTCAGCCATGAGACAGGGCCAGACGCCCGCTCACAGCGATGTCTGCTGGTACAGGGCCAGGCGAGGAGCGCCGTCGACGACGACGTAGGTGCTCGCCATGAGGGCGACGAACGGCGCGTCGTCGCCCCGCACCGCCCGCGCCCGGTAGACGAGGGCGGCCGCCTCGGCGCCGAGCGGGACGCGCCGGGCGTCGTGGAGCTCGTACGAGTCCCACGACGGCGCGTCGCTCAGGGAGGCGACGACGGCGTCCCGGTCGAGCACCGAGCCGTCGACGAGCACCATGAGCGCGTCCGGCGTCATGAGATCGCCGTAGAACGCGCCGCCGCGGCGGCCGCACAGCGAGCGCCATCCGTCGTGCTCGAGGGACAGCAGGCGGTCGAGCGAGAGTTCCGACATCGTCCCAGGCTAGGAGCCTCCGCCGCAGCCGCACCCGCACCGCCGCCGGATTCATCGGAGGAATCGGTGCACCGGTCCGCGAACTGGGTCATACTGCACGGCATGTCCCGCACGGAAGAGGTCGTCGACGGAGTCCGCCGCATGATCGTGAGCGGCGAGCTCGGCCCGGGCGACCGGCTGCCGGTGGAGAAGGATCTCGCCGACCGGCTCGGCGTCTCCCGCGGCTCGCTGCGCGAGGGGGTGCGCGCGCTGACCGTGCTGGGCGTGCTGGACACCCGCCAGGGCGACGGCACGTACGTGACCAGCCTCGACCCGGCGCGGCTGATGTCCTCGCTGCAGTTCGTCGTCGACCTGCACGGCGACACCAGCGCCCGGCCGTTCCATGCCGTGCGGCGCGTGCTGGAGACCGAGGCGGCCGGCCTCGCCGCCCACCACATCACCCCGGAGGCCGTGGCGGAGCTGCGCGGCGTCCTCGACGGCGTGGCCGACGTCGTCGCGGCGGACCCGGTGGACCACGAGGCGTTCATGGCCGCCGACGTCGCGTTCCACCGGATCGTCGCCGCGCACGCGGGCAACCCGGTGCTGGAGGCGCTCGTCGAGGCGCTGGAGGGCCGCACGGTGCGCGAGCGCCGCTGGCGCGGCCGCCACGAGGCGGGGGTCGAGGAGCGCACGCTGCGCGACCACGAGGCGATCTGGCGGGCCCTGGCCGGCGGCGACGCCGAGGCCGCGCGCGTGCGCATGGCCGCGCACCTGCTGGACGTCGAGGAGACGCTGCCGCACGTCCCCGCCGACGCCGACACCGACGCCGCGGAGTGACCGGACCTCCCGGGCCGCTACCGCCGCCGGGGCCGGTGCCGGGGCCGGGGCCGGGGCTTCAGGCCACGGGCGCCGTCACCCGCAGCGTGACGATCCCGAAGGGCCGCACGACCAGCGTCGCCCCGCACGCGTCGTCCTGTGACCACTCCTCGAAGCGACGGCAGCCGTCGGCCTCGTCCCCGAGCGGCTCCTCGAGCAGGTCGACGCGCGCGACCGTCCCGGGCACGTCGAGCCGGACCCCGACGCTCGCCTGCGCACCGTGCGGCTCGTACAACCGGACGACCAGGTCCCCGCTCCCGTCGTGCGCCAGCTTGACCGCCTCCACGAGCAGGCCGGGCCCGTCGACCCGCACCAGGGGTTCGACGGCCGCACCACCGGAGGGCACCGCGCGCGGCGGCAGCGACAGGGCGTAGCCGTCCCGGACGGCGTCGGCGACGGCGGCCCCCGGACGCACGCGATGGACGAACGTGTGCCGGCCGAGGTCGGCCCCGGGGTCGGGGTATCGCGGCCCCCGCAGCAGGTGCAGGTTCACGGTCGTCGTGGTGCCGCCGTCGGGGCGGACCTCGCTCGCGGCGTCGTACCCCTGGGTGGTGCGGTTGGCGATGCCGACCCCGAAGCCGGCGTCCCCGACGTGCACCCAGCGGTGGGCGACGTCGACGAACCGGGCCGACTGCCAGCTCGTGTTGCGGTGCGTGGGGCGGCGGACGTGACCGAACTGCGTCTCGGCCGCGACCTCGTGCGCGCGCAGGTCGAGCGGCCACGACAGCACGAGGAGCTCCTCCCGCTCGTGCCAGTCCACGACCGTCGTGACCTCGAGCGCACCGTCCACGAGCTCGAGCCGCTGCGACAGCGTGCTCCCCCCGGGCCCGAGGACGCGCTCGACCACGATCGCGCCGTCCTCGACCCCGACGCGGGCCTCCGGGACGTCCCGGGGCACGCGGTGCGCGTGCGCGTCGATGTCCCACGCGTCCCACCGGTTCGGCAGGTCGCGGAACAGCCGCGCGACGTTCGCGGGTCCCGCCGCGGCGACGGCGTCGCGCCCCGTGGCCAGGTCGACGAGCGCGACCACGTGGCCGCCGCCGTCGACGACCACGCGCAGCGCGTCGTCCTGGAGGGTCCACACCGTTCCGTCCGCCTGCACGGGCGGGGAGCCGGCCGTGCGGCGGCGCGGCCCCACGGACAACGGCTCGACGCCGTCGAGGACGACGGGGCTCGGGTTCGCCCACAGCTCACCCGGCCCGACGTGCGGGGCGTCCGGCGACCTGGTGCCGGCGAGCACGTCCAGCGCGCCCGCGACCAGCTCGGCGCACCGCCGCTGAACGCGGTCGTGGTCACGCGCCGCGTCCTGGTACACCCAGGCGATGGACGAGCCGGGCAGGACGTCGTGGAACTGGTGCACCAGCACGGTGCGCCACAGGCCCCGCAGCTCGTCGAGCGGGTAGGCGGCCCCGGTGCGCCGTGTCGCCGTCGCGCACCACAGCTCGGCCTCGCGCAGCGCCGACTCGCTCCGGCGGTTGTCCGCCTTGAGCCGCTGCTGCGACGTCGACACGCCGCGGTGCAGCTCGAGCGGCATCTCCCCGACCCACACGGGCGAGGTCTCGCCCCGCTCCCGCGCCGCGGCGGCGAGCGCCTCCGACCGGGCGAAGAAGTCGTCGGGGGTGCCCCAGGCCACCCGGGCCGACCCGGCCAGGTCGCGCACGCGCCGCGCCGTCTCGGCGTGCTCGCGCGTCGGGCCTCCCCCGCCGTCGCCCCAGCCGCTCGGCGCGAGGGAGAGCTCGGCGGACACCGTGTCGGAGTCCGCGACGTTCCGCTCCGCGTGCGCGAGCTGACGCGGGGTGAGGTCGCAGTTGTAGTTGTCCACCGGCGGGAAGTGCGCGAGCACCCGCGACCCGTCGATCCCTTCCCAGGTGAACGTGTGGTGCGGCATCCGGTTGGTGTCGTTCCACGACATCTTCTGCGACAGGAAGCGCCGCATGCCCGCGGCCCGGAAGATCTGCGGCAGGGCCGCGGAGTAGCCGAACGAGTCGGGCAGCCACACCTCGCGGCAGCGCACCCCGAGCTCCTCGGAGAACCAGGTGGTCCCCTCGAGGAGCTGGCGCGCCATGGACTCTCCCGACAGCAGCATGGTGTCGGACTCGACCCACATCCCGCCGACCGGGACGAAGCGGCCCGCGTCGACGGCCGACCGGATCCGCTCGAACAGCTCCGGCTCGCTCTCCTGCACCCACGCGAGGTGCTGGGCGGACGAGGTCACGAACGTCGTCTCGGGGTACTCGTCGAGCAGCGCGAGGGCGTTGGCGTACGTGCGCACCACCTTGCGGCGCGTCTCCCGGAACGGCCACAGCCAGGCGGAGTCGATGTGCGCGTGGCCCACGGCCACGACCTCGTGCCCGCCGTCCCCGTTGCCTTCCGCCAGCACCCCGGCGAGCTCCGCGCGCGCCGCGGGGGCGGAGGCACGGAGCAGCTCGGGGGTGGCGACCTGCACGACGTCGAGCATGCGCGCCAGCGCGCGGAGGACCCGGCCGCGACGCAGCCCGGGGCCGGGCAGCACCTCGAGCTGCTCGCGCAGGACGCGCACGTCGCGCCACAGTCCCCACGTGGCGTCGTCCCGCAGCCGCAGGCCCATCTCGCCCCAGGCGTACTGGGGCACGGCGGGCAGGGTCGCAGGGTCACCGAGGGGCGTCGGCGCGAACGTGAAGTCCGGGTCCATGACCGGGTTCGCGGCGGCCTCCACCCAGACGTCCACGGGCAGGTCCGCGGACCCTGCCGACCACGCGTCCCACCCGGTGCGGTCCGCGTCCAGGAGGAGCGGCAGGGGAACGCGCCGGTTGTACGGCGAGATGCCCTTGAGCACCCTGCCGTCGTGGGCGCGCGCCGTGCCCTCGGCCTGGAAGCCGGGGGTGTCGCGCGTGAACCCGAGGTCGACCTCCAGGTCGACGCGCGACTCCTCGCCCGCCCACGCCGCCGGTACCGCGCCGCGCAGCCGCAGCCACGTGGTGGACCAGGGCTCGCCCCAGGGCTCGCCCGGAGCCACCGGGTGGAAGGCGTCGTCCGGCAGGGCCAGGACCACGTCGGGCCGCACGGGCTCCCCCGGCTGCGACCAGGCCGTCACGGTGACCGGTGTGCTCGCGGCATCCAGCGCCGGGGCGAGCCGCTCGTCGACGAAGCGCCGGACGCGGCCGAGGGTCACGTCGTCAGGCTCGAGCCCCATCGACGGTCACCTCCCCGGCGCCGTCCTGCGTGACGTCGAACGACCACCGCCGCCCGGCCAGGGCCACCTCCAGGCGCGCACGTCGGGTGCCGAGGACCGCGAGGGGCAGGTCCGGGCGCAGGACGTCGTCGCAGGGGACGCGCACGACGGCGCGTGCCTCGTCCCCCGGCGCGACGCTCACGCGCTGCCACCCGACGACGACGGTGCGCGCCCAGTCCAGGCCGCCGACCCTCCGCGACCGGACGACCAGCAGGTCCTCGCCGTGCCAGTCCCCCGCTCCGTCGTCCCCCAGGGCGGCGCGCACGTCCGCCTCGACGACCACGTCCGCGCCGTCCACCGCGAGCCGCACCCCGTGGACGTCGAGACCGCCGTAGCCGAGGCCGTCCCCGACGCGCGCCAGCACCGGTTCCGGGACGTCGCGGTAGACGCCCTCGGCGGGCATCCGCTCGTCGTCGCGCACCGGGATCGCACCCGGGTGCGCAGGCAGCGTCACCGGCAGGCGGCCCACGGGCTGGCTCTCCCCCAGCAGCAGGTCGGCGATCGCGCGGCCACCGCCTGGCCCCGGGTAGAAGGCGAGGAGGGCTGCGTCGGAGTGCGCGACGACGTCCGTGAGGACGTACGGGCGTCCGGCGAGGACGACGGCGACGACCGGGCCGCGCGCGGCCGCGCGCACCGCGGCGAGAGTCTCGAGCTGCCCGGCGGGCAGGACCGGGGAGGCGATGTCGACGCCTTCGCCGCAGTCCGCGGCGGTCTGTCCTGCGTTCGCACCGTTGTCGGCGAACTCGTCCGTGTAGGCACGATGGCTCGACCCGCCGAGCACGACGACGACCCCGTCCGCCGCGGCGACCGCGGCCATGTCGCCGGCGTCCGCGCGCTCGACCACGACGCCGTGCTCTCCGGCCGACGCGGTCAGCGCGTCCGCGACCGACAGCCGGCGGTCCGCCACGAGCGGGGCGACGTAGTCGCCGAGCATGGCCTCGACGTCGTCGGCGCGCGGCCCGGTGACGACCCATCGCCCACCGGGGGCGACGGGGAGCGCGGGGCGGGCCGTGCCCGCCGCGGGCTCGTTGCGCAGCAGGACGACGGAGCGCGCCGCGATCGCGAGGGAGAGGTCACCGGTGGCGGGCCCGCCAGCAGGCTGCACCTCCGGCCGTCCCGCCGGGGCAGGTCGCACGTCGTCGACCGGCCCGAGGAGGCCCGACCGCGCCTTGACCGTGAGCACGCGCAGGCACGCCTCGTCCACGGCGCGGGTCAGGAGGTCGGGCGCCTGCGCCACCGCCTCCTGGAGCATCGTGAACGACGTGTCCCACAGCGACAGGTCGACACCCGCGTGGAGCGCCGTGGCGGCCGCGACCACGGGGTCCCCGACCTGCTCGACGATCCGGTCGACGGCGAGCCCGTCGGCCATGACGAGGCCGTCGAAGCCCCACCGCCCGCGGAGGAGGTCGGTCAGGAGGGCACGGTTCGCGACGCACGGGACGCCATCGATGTCGTTGTACGCGGCCATGAGGCCGAGCGCCCCCGCGGCCACGCCCGCGCGCGCGGCCGGCAGGTGCAGCTCGGCGAGGTCTCGCGGGCCCAGCGCTGCGGAGTGCCCGTTGCGGCCCCCCGTGCCCGCCCCCTGGGCGGCGAAGTGCTTGAGGACGACACCGACACCGGTGCCGTCGGCCAGCCGCGCCCGGTCGTGCCCCTGCATGCCCACGACCGCGGCCCGGGTCATCCGCGCCGCCAGCGCGGGCACCTCGCCGTAGCACTCCTCCGAGCGGCCCCACCGGGGGTCCTGGAGCAGGTCGAGGGTGGACAGCAGGGCGAGGTGCACGCCGTCGGCGCGCAACGACGTGGCGACCGCCGCGCACGCCTGCTGGTAGAGCTCGGCGTCCCACGTGGCGCCCACGGCCAGGTTCACGGGCAGCAGCTCGGCACCGAGGGCCTGGTGCCCGTGGGGGGCCTCCTCGACGAGCAGCGGGCCCACGTCCTGGCCCGACGCGGCGCGCACCTCGTCGACGACGAGCGCGGCGACCTCGGCCCGCTCCTCGGGCCGGATCCCGTCCTCCCAGCCCCGGCCGGACCACGCGTCGGCGCGGAAGAGGCCGTACAGCGCGCCGAGCCCGCCCCACCGGTCGACCTCCTCGCGCAGCAGGTCGGTGGTGCGCCACGCCCCCTGGGGGTCGCGCTCGACGGCCTGCCACCCGAGCAGCCGCTGGTTGAGCTGGCCGACCCGCTCGCGCAGGGACATGCCCGCCATCACCTCGACGGCGCGCCGCCGGGCGGGGTCGGTCCCGGTGCCGTGCACAGGGGGTGCGGAGGTGTCGTGCGTCATCGGTGCCACAGGTCGTTCCTCGTCCTCAGTACGGGTCGTGCGCCGAACGCCGCCGGGTCGGCGGCCTGGGCGCCGGTCACGTCGAGCTCGACG
Source organism: Isoptericola sp. NPDC057191 (assembly GCF_042670225.1). Classification (NCBI taxonomy): domain Bacteria; kingdom Bacillati; phylum Actinomycetota; class Actinomycetes; order Micrococcales; family Promicromonosporaceae; genus Isoptericola; species Isoptericola sp. NPDC057191. The sequence goes on from NZ_JBHUWC010000121.1 coordinate 6,839, forward strand.
GTCTCGCCAGGGAGCAGGAGCGTCAGCAGGTCGTCGACCCGCGCCGCCGGGTCGAGCCGGTCGACGAGCAGGGCGACGTCGCACGTGACGACGTCCGCCGTGACCCGTACGCGCCAGCCCTGGGGGGTCCTCTCGGCCTCGACCGCCGGGGCGGGGCGGGCCCAGCGCACGCCGTCCTCCCGGCACAGCGCGGACCACGCGCGCAGGTCCTCGCAGTCGGCCACGAGCACCTCGTCGCGGCGCGACCCGGCGAGCGCGACCTGCGGCGGCAGGTCCCGGCGCGCGACGGAGCGGGGGCCGACGTCGACGGTCTGCACCGTCTCCGCCGCGGCGCCCAGCGGACCGGTCGCGACGTGCACGCGCCGCACGACGACCCGCGCCTGCCACGTCGCGTCGGTGTCGTTGACGAGGACGACCTGGGGTACGCCGTCGCGCGGCTGGATCGAGAGCGTGCGCGGTGCGAACGCCCGCCGCAGCGCGTGCCAGCCGGGCTTGGGCCGCCCGCCGTGGTCGACCACCGACCACGAGATCCCCGGCCACGCGTCGTTGAGCTGCCAGACGAGCATGCCGGCGGTGCGCGGCCACGAGCCACGCAGGTGGTCGGCGGCGGTGCGCAGGGCGTCGGCCTGGTTGAGCTGGGTGGCCCAGGACCAGTCGTCGACGTCGTCGAGCAGACGGTCGGGGTCGGGGACGTGGCCGTCGAGGCGGCGCACGAGGTGGCGCATGCCGCCGACCTGCCGCTGCCGGGTCGCGAGCGCGTCGCCGCGGACGTCGACCGGGCGCTCGGTGAGCGCGGACGAGAGCGTCGCCCCCGTGGGCGGGGCCTGGAAGCCGAGCTCGGCGGCGAAGCGCGGGACGTGGTCGCGGTACGTCGTGTGGTCGTACAGGTTCCACTGGTCCCAGAGGTGGGTCGTGCCCTCCCCGTCGACGTTCGGCCCGACGCCCGTGGTCGAGGAGAACGGGCTCGACGGCACGTACGGGGTGCCGGGGGCCTCCTCGGCGACGACGCGCGGCAGGAGCTCGCGGTAGTACCCCTCGCCCCACGTGCGGGTCCCGACGCGGTCGGGCCAGCCCCAGTCGCTCCAGCCCTGGAGGTTCTCGTTGGAGCCGTTCCACACGACGACGCTCGGGTGCGCCGAGAGGCGGCGCACCTGCTCGCGCGCCTCCGCCTCGACCTCGGAGCGCAGCGGCTCCTCCTCGGGGTAGGCGGCGCACGCGAACGCGAAGTCCTGCCAGACCAGCATCCCCGCCGCGTCGCAGGCCGCGTAGAACGCGTCCGCCTCGTAGACGCCGCCGCCCCACACGCGCAGCATGTTCATGTGCGCGGCGACCGCCTGGCCGACGCGCTCCGCATAGCGGTCGGCCGTCATGCGCGAGATCAGCAGCTCGTCGGGGATCCAGTTCGCGCCGAGCGCGAAGACCTCGCGACCGTTGACCACGACGACGAAGCGTCGCCCGGTCGCGTCGGGCGTCGTGTCGAGGTGGACGTGCCGCAGCCCCACCCGGTGGACCTGCTCCTGGTCCGTCCCGGCGAGCGCGACGGTGACCTCGTGGAGCGTCGGGGCGCCGTACCCGCGCGGCCACCACAGTTCCGCGTCCGGCACGTCGAGGACGATCTCGTCGCGGCCGGTCACCACGTGCCGCGACCGGTGCGCGCCGACCGCGACCTCGACCTCGCCCGTGGCGAGGTCGCCGTCCTGCCCGTCGAGCTCCACGACGACGACCACCCGGCGCCCGGCGAGGTCCGCCGAGACCTCGCCGCGTGCCTGCGACCGCAGCCGCACGCCGGTCCACGACTCGACCCGGGCAGGGCGCCACAGGCCGGCCGAGACCAGCGGGGGCGCCCAGTCCCAGCCCACGCTGGACGCCATGACGCGCAGCCGGTTGTACGGGTAGGCCCAGTCGTACGGGAGCGCACCGTCGTCGGCGGCGAGCATCGCCCGCGCGGCCGAGGAGAGCTCGACGGCGACCCGGTTCACGCCGGGGTGGACGAGGCCGGACACGTCGAGGGCGTACGAGCGGTGCATGTTGGCGGTGGCCGCGACGACCTGGTCGTTGACGCGGACCGTGGCGACGGTCGCGAGGCCGTCGAGGACGAGCTCGACGCGGCCCTCCGTGCGGGCGTCCGCGAGCTCGACGTCGGCCTCGTACACCCAGTCGCTCTCGCCCACCCACCGCACGGCCGCGGCGTGGTCGTCGACGTACGGGTCCGCGACGACCCCGGCGGCGAGCAGGTCGTCGTGCACGCAGCCCGGGACCGACGCGGGGATCCCGGCACGCAGCCGCGCGAGGACGTCGTCGGCCGGACCGCCCGCACCGGCGGGGACGGGTCCCGCCAGCCGCACGGTCCAGCCCGGGCCCGTCAGGTCCGTGCGGTGGACCGTCCCTCCGGCAGTCGTGGCGTGCAGGCTCCGGTCGCGCACCGTCAGTCCTCCGGGTAGTCGGTCGGCGCGCTGTATCCCTCGGGCACCGCCGGGGCGGCTCGGTGACCGGTCCGGAAGACCACCACCTCCGCGAGGCCGGCGCCCGGGCCCTCCAGCTCGATCTCGAGCTCGTTCGTGGCCGGTGCGTCCACGACGTGCACCCGCCCCGCCCCGACGGTCCCGCCGCCCGCCACCACGGTCCCGTCGAGGCGGACCTCGTGGCGCGTGACGCGCTGGCCGTCCGTGAGGTCCTCCCGGACCAGCACGTGGTCGAGCTCGACGGGCTCCGCTCCCAGGTCGACGTGCCACGTGGCGTCCCCGGTGCGGGTGAGGACCGTCGCGACGGGGTGCCCGAACCGCGCCCGGAGCTCGTCGCCGAACGCCGTGACGACCGCGGCGTCCGCCGGGTCGATGCGCCCCCGCCGGTCCGGCGGGACGTTGAGGAGCAGGTTCGTGCCCAGGCCGACGGACCGGTAGTAGATCGCCAGGAGGTGCTCCAGCGACTTGGGCTCGTCGTCCTCCGCCCAGAACCAGCCGCGGCGCACGGACACGTCGCACTCCGGGGGCAGGTACAGCGCCTGCGCGAACTCGGTCGTGACGATCGTGTAGTTGCTCATCTGCGTGTGGTGCACGACGTACTCGACGGGGTCGCTCGCGAGCCCGTCCTCGTTGCCGACCCACCGGATCGTCGGGGCGCCCATGTTGAACACCATCGCCTGCGGCTGGTGCGTGCGCGCGACCTCCATGATGCGCGCCCAGTCGTAGGAGTACCCCTCCGAGCCCGCACCGTCGAACCACAGCTCGACGAGCGGCCCGTACCGCGTGCAGAGCTCCGTGAGCTGGGTGACGTAGACGTCGGCGTACGCCTCCGGGTCCTGGTAGGCCGGGTGGTTCCGGTCCCAGGGGGACAGGTACAGGCCGAGGCCGATCCCTGCGGCGCGGCAGGCCGCGGCGACCTCTGCCACCACGTCGCCCTTCCCGTCCCGCCACGGCGAGGAGGCGACGGAGTAGTCGGTGGTCGCGGTCGGCCACAGGCAGAAGCCGTCGTGGTGCTTCGCGGTGAGCACCACGTACCTGGCGCCGGCGGCGACGGCCAGCGCCACCCACTCGTCGGCGTCGAGGTCGGTCGGGTCGAACGACGACGCCGGGAGGGTGCCGTCGCTCCACTCCTTGGCGTGGAACGTGTTGATGCCGAAGTGGAAGAACATGCCCACCTCGAGCTGCTGCCAGCGCAGCTGCTCCGCCGTCGGCACGATGACGTCCGTGGCGGCCTGGGGCGCGACGTCCTGGACGACGTCCTGGTTCGAGGTCACTTCACTGCTCCTGATTCCACACCCTTGAAGAAGTACCGCTGCAGTGCGACGAAGAGCACGAGGATCGGCACGATGGCGATGACGGACCCGGCCATGGTGACGCGCGGGTCGTACGAGAGGGACGAGGCCGCGAGGCGCGACAGACCGAGGGAGAGCGTGTACAGCTCTTCCGAGCGCAGCACGATGAACGGCCACAGGAAGTCGTCCCAGGCGGCGATGAACGAGTTGATGACGACGACGACCATCGCGCCGCGCGCCGCAGGCAGGTAGATCTTCCAGAACCGGCGGACCTCGCCGGCGCCGTCGAGCATCGCGGCATCCTCGACCTCGTTCGGCACGGCGCTGAACGCGGCCCGCGTGATGAGGACGTTGACGGCCGAGATCGCGCCGGGCAGCCAGACGCCGATGAACGAGTCGTCGAGGCCGAGGTCGGTGATCTGGGTGTACAGCGACACCATGATCGACTCGAACGGGAACATCATCGAGATGATCAGCACCCAGTAGAAGACGCCGCGGCCCCGCCAGCCCTGGCGCGAGAGCATGTATCCCGCGAGCGTCGGGAAGACGACCTGCGAGAACACCGTGAGCAGGCACATGATCAGGCTGTTGCGGATGTACGTGCCCATCGGCACCTGCGCGAACACGGTCTGGTAGGCCGCGAACGTCGGGTGCGCCGGGAAGAAGGTCGCGTCGCTCCCGTACAGCGCGTCCTGCGGCCCCTTGAGGGACGAGAAGAGCTGCCACAGCAGCGGGCCCACGGAGATCGCGAGCACCACCAGCAGGAGCACGTACCGCGTCACGAGCGCGCGGGTGCGCCCGCGCGTGCGCCACCAGGTCATCAGTCCTCCTCCTTGGAGCCGAGCTTGTGCGACGCGACCGCGAGACCGATCGTCAGGACGAACAGGGCGACGGAGATCGCCGCGCCGTAGCCGACGTTCCCCGAGATCGGGTCGAGCGCGACGTCCCGGATGTAGAACGGCAGGGTCCGCGCCTGGCCGCCGACGCCGCCCGTCGCGCCGCCGAGGATGTAGATCTCGGTGAACACGCGCAAGGAGCCGATGCCCGACATGATGCCGACGAGCAGCATCGTGAGGCGGACGCCGGGGACCGTGACGTGCACGAACTGGCGGAAGGTGCCGGCGCCGTCGAGGGACGCGGCCTCGTAGAGGTCCTTGGGCACGCTGGCCAGCGCCGACAGGTAGAAGATCATGTACCAGCCGAGGCCCTTCCAGACCGTCAGCGCGATCGCCGTGAGGAGCAGCAGCGTCGTGTCCGAGAGGAAGGGGATCGGGGAGTCGATGATCCCGACCTGCTTGAGCGCGGTGTTGATCGGCCCGTTCTCGGACACGAGGTTCTGCCACACCAGCGCGACCGCGACCATCGACGCGACCACCGGGGCGTAGAACGCCGTCCGGAAGAACCCGATGGCGGGGACCTTCTTGTACACGAGCTGCGCGAGCATCAGCGGCAGGACGACGAGCAGCGGGACCGCGACGACCGCGTAGAGCACCGAGTTGCGCACCGCGAGCCAGAAGGCCGGGTCGCCCACCATGCGGGAGTAGTTCTCCAGGCCGACCCAGTCGCCACCGCCGCCGAGCGGCCGGGCGTCGGTGAAGGACAGCACGATGGTGTTGAGGAACGGGAAGACCCCGAACACCCCGATGACGATGATCGCCGGCGCGACCCACAGCCAGGGGGTCCACCAGGGCCGGTAGAGCGCGGCGCCCGAGGTCGGACGCGGACGGCGGGTGCGTGCCCGGCTGGGCCGGGCGGCCCGGGGCGCCGGCTCTCCGGCGGCCCGGGTCCCCGCGGAGACGTCGGGCGCCCGCGGT
>NZ_JBHUWC010000122.1:0-12353 GCF_042670225.1 Isoptericola sp. NPDC057191
GGGCGAGAATTCGTGGTCGAATTCTCGCCCTTTCCGTACCCACAACGATCCGGGTCACCTGCGGCGGGCGACGAGCGCCGCGACGGCGCGCCAGCCCAGCATGGTCACGCCGAGGAACACGGTGGTGACGACCGCGAACGACACCTCGACGCCGCCCACGCCGAGCACGGGTCGCAGCGCGAGGCCCAGCACGACGGTGGCGCACCAGGCGACGACGCCGGCAGGCCACAGGCGCGCGGGAGCACGCCACGCGCGGGCCACGAGCCACCCGACGGCGAGACCCGCGACGAACGGCAGCCCCACCAGCGCGACGTGACCGAGGTCGCCGGACGTCGCGTGGCTGATCGTGCCCACCACGGTGAACACGACGACGCACACGAGGTCTCCGACGGCGGCGGGCCACACGGGCCGGGTCACGGGCACGACGGGGGCGGTCGGAGCACTCACGGGGCCGAGGCTACCCGTCACAGCTCGTGCACCCCGCCGGCCGTCGCGACCTCGACCGGGCCGTCGTAGGCCGACCGCGCCTCGGCGAGCGCGACCTCCGGCGCGTTCCACACCGGCAGGTGCGTGAGCAGCAGGCGGCCCACCCCCGCGCGGGCGGCGGCCTCCCCGGCCCGGCGGCCGGTGAGGTGGATGCCACGCTCGACGCCGTCGTCGCGGCCCTCCTGGAATGCCGCCTCCACGAGGAAGAGGTCGGCGCCGCGAGCGCCCTCGACGAGGCCGTCGCACGCGTCCGTGTCCCCCGAGTAGGCCAGGGTGGCCCGCTCGCCGGGTCGGAGGCTCGACGGACCGGTGACGCGGACGCCGTACGCCTCCACCGGGTGGTAGACCGTGAACGGCTCCAGCTCGAACGGGCCCACCCGCACGACGCTGCCGGGCTCCCAGGGCCGCACGTCGTACTCGCCGTCCATCGACTCGCCCGGCCCGAGCCCGTACATCGCCGCCGCACGCTCCGCGGTCCCGCTCGGGCCCAGCACCGGCAGGCGCCGGCCGGCGCCGCTGCGCACGCCGCCCCGCTCCGGGTGGTAGCGGAGGTACACGTACAGGCCGCAGAGGTCGGCGCAGTGGTCCGGGTGCAGGTGGGACAGGCCGACGGCGTCGACGTCGAGCGGGTCGACGTACCGCTGCAGCGCGCCCAGGCCGCCGTTGCCGAGGTCGAGCACCACGTTCCACTCCCGCTGCCCGTCGTGCGCCTGCAGCAGGTACGTGGACGCGGGCGACGCGGGGCCCGGGAACGAGCCGGCGACGCCGACGGTGACGAGCCTCATGCGGCCTCCACGAGGGACACCTCGGGCCCCAGGAACCGGCGGGCCAGCTTCTCGAACGGCTCCGGGACGCCCGTGGACAGGAAACGGTGCACCGGCGGCGGCGCGTCCACCGAGCGCTCGAGGTCGTGCTGCACGAGGTTGCGGTAGACGTCCTTCGCGGTCTCCTCGGCGCTGGAGACGAGGGTGACGTCCTCCCCCATCACGTACGACACGGCGCCCGCCAGCAGCGGGTAGTGCGTGCAGCCGAGGACGAGCGTGTCGACGCCCGCGGCCCGCACCGGGTCGAGGTAGCGGTGCGCGACCTCGAGCACCTCGGGGCCGGACGTCTGCCCGCGCTCCACGAGCGGCACGAAGTCCGGGCACGCCTGCGTGGTGATCTCCAGGCCGGGCGCCACGTGGAACGCGTCCTCGTAGGCCCGCGAGTCGATCGTCGCCTTGGTCCCGATCACGCCGATGCGGCCGGTCTTCGAGGCGAGGACGGCGCGCCGTGCGGCGGGCCGGATCACCTCGACGACGGGGATGCCGCGGCGCACCGTGTAGCGCTCGCGCGCGTCGGGCAGCGCGACGGCCGTGGCGGAGTTGCAGGCGATCACCAGCATCTTCACGCCCTCGTCGACCAGCCGGTCCATCACGGCGAGCGCCATCGCGCGCACGGCCGCGAGCGGCTTGGGCCCGTACGGGCTGTTGGCCGTGTCGCCCAGGTAGAGCACCTGCTCATGGGGCAGCTGGTCGAGGATGGAGCGTGCGACGGTGAGCCCGCCGACGCCGCTGTCGAAGATCCCGATGGGGGCGTCGTTCACGCCAGGCAGCCTAGTCGCGACGGGCGGTCAGAACCGCGGCAAGTGAGCGGCGACACGGCGTGGCGCCCGCCACAACAGGGCCGCGACCTGCGGTCATGGGGTCGCGCGCCCGGCCCTGAGGTCGGCGAGCATCTCCTCCACGAGCGACTCCTGCGCGAACCCCGCGGCCACGAAGACGCCGCCCCAGTAGCGCCGCTCCGCGCCGGACAGCCCGACCCGCTCCCAGCCGGCGACCTCGTCCCCGGCGTCCCCGTCGTCACCGGAGTCCCCGTCATCACCGGTGGCGCCCGCGTCGTCGCCGTCATCCGCATCGTCGCCGTCGTCGCCGTCCAGCCAGTCGTCGTCCTCGTCGACACCGGCGAGGACGTCGTCGTGCAGGGTCTCGACGTCCGCGTCGTCCACCAGGCCGAGCCGCTCGGCCAGCACCAGCCGCAGGTCGGTCAGCGCCCCCGCGAAGTCCTGCGCGGCCTCGCGCGCCACGACGATCTCCGCCGCCGCCCGCGGGTCGTCCGGCAGCTCGTCGGGCGCGTCCACGGCGTCGGCGAACGCGACCAGGCGCGCGACCTTCCCGGCTGCTAGGTCCGTCTGCGTGAGGTGGCGGAACTCGGACGCGACGTCCGCGTCCTCCTCGTGCGCGTCGGGGAGCAGCCGCTGCACGGCCGGGTCCTGCGGCACGCGCGCCACCCCGGTGAACGCGACGCCGTCGCCGACTTCGATCCCCGGCTCCAGGCCGGACTCCGCGCGCACCAGTTCCGCGACGTCGCGCGCGACACGCGCGAGCACCTCGCGCTCGACGTCGTCCCACCGCGCGACGTAGCCCGCCGGCGCGGACCGGAACGGCGTCACGCGACGCCCCCCTCGGACTCGCCCGACTGCCGCAGCGTGGCCCACAGCCCGAAGCCGTGCATCGCCTGCACGTCCACCTCCATGCGCTCGCGCGGTCCGGACGACACGACGGCCCGGCCGTCATGGTGCACCTGCATCATCAGCTTCTCCGCCCGCGCGGGCGGGTAGCCGAAGTAGCTCTCGAAGACGTAGCTCACGTACGACATGAGGTTCACCGGGTCGTTCCACACGATCGTGACCCACGGGTCGGCGACGGCCGTCGTCGCCTCCGCCTGCGTCTCGCGCTCCACCTCGGTCGCGACCGCCGTCACGCGCGTCGTCGTCTTCCCGTCCACCGTCTCACCCTAAGCACAGCCGAGGTGCGGGCGTCGACCGTCCGTCAGGCGGTCCCCGACAAGCCGGATGGGCGCGCGCGCCCTACCGTGTCCCCATGACCGACGAGCCCCGGGGCAGCGTCGCCCCGTCGCCCGACGCCGCGCCGCCCTCTGCCCCCCTGCACGGCCTCCTCGCCCTCCCCGCCACCGTGCCCGCCGCGCCCCTGCCCGCCCTCCGGCCCTCGGTGGCGCTGCTCACGGACCGCTACGAGCTGACGATGCTGCAGGCGGCGCTCGCGGACGGCACGGCGCACCGCCACTGCGTCTTCGAGGTGTTCACGCGCCGGCTCCCCGCGGGCCGCCGGTACGGCGTGCTCGCGGGCACCGGCCGGATCCTGGAGGCGCTCACGCACTTCCGCTTCGGGGACGCGGAGCTCACCTACCTCGAACGGGCCGGCGTCGTCGACGACCGCACCCTCGACTTCCTGCGCGGGTACCGTTTCACCGGGAGCATCCAGGGGTACGCCGAGGGCGAGGTCTTCTTCCCCGGCTCCCCCGTGCTGCAGGTCGAGGGCACCTTCGCCGAGGCCGTGCTCCTCGAGACGCTGATCCTGTCCATCCTCAACTACGACTCGGCGATCGCGTCCGCGGCGTCGCGCATGACGAGCGCGGCCGTGGACCGGCCCGTGCTCGAGATGGGGTCGCGGCGCGCCCACGAGCAGGCGGCCGTCGCTGCCGCGCGGTCCGCCGTGGTGGGCGGCTTCGCCGGCACGTCGAACCTCGAGGCGGGCATGCGGTACGGGCTCGACACGATCGGCACGGCCGCGCACGCGTTCACCCTGTTGCACGACGACGAGCGCTCGGCGTTCGACTCGCAGGTCGCGTCGCTCGGGTCCGGCACCACCCTGCTGGTCGACACCTACGACGTGCGGCGGGGCGTCGAGAACGCCGTCGCCGCGGGCGGCACCTCGCTGGGGGCCGTGCGCCTCGACTCCGGTGACCTCGGCGTCCTCGCGGTCGAGGTGCGGCGCCAGCTCGACGAGCTGGGCGCCACGGGCACCAAGATCGTCGTCACGTCCGACCTCGACGAGCACGCCATCGCCGGGCTGGCGGCCATGCCGGTGGACGTGTACGGCGTGGGGACGTCGCTGGTCACCGGTTCCGGCGCCCCGACGTGCGGCATGGTCTACAAGCTGGTGGCGCGCGCCGACGCCTCGGGAGTCCTGCAGCCGGTCGCGAAGGCGTCAGCGCTCAAGACGAGCCAGGGCGGGCGCAAGGGCGCCGCCCGGCGCTTCGGTCCGGACGGCCGCGCCGTCGCGGAGGTGCTCGTCACCGGGCCCGACGACCTCGTGGTGGCGTGGTCGCCCGAGGACGGGGCGTCGGCAGGCTCGGCATCGGCGGCATGGCCCGACGAGACGGACGACGGCGCACGCCCGGACCTGCGCAGCCTGCTCGTCCCCCTCGTCGTGGACGGCGCCGTCGACTCCCGGTGGGTGGGCGCCTACGGCGTCCAGAACGCCGCCCGGCACCACCTGCAGGCCCGCGCGGAGCTGCCGCGCGGCGGTCGGCGCCTGTCGGCCGGCGACCCGGCGATCCCCACCGTGGACCTCGTCCTCTCCTGACCGGGCGGACGGAGGTCGGCGGCGGCCGGGACGGCCCGGTCCGCTACTTCTTGCCGACGAACCAGCCCCGCACCATCTCGACGCGCGCGGCGAGCTGCTCGGCGGTCGCCAGCGGCACCTCGGGACCGCCGCAGCGCCGGCGCAGCTCGTTGTGCACCGAACCGTGCGGGGTGCTGGACTTGCGCGCCCACGCCGAGACGAGCTTGGACAGCTCCTTGCGCAGGTCGGCGGCCCGTCGGTGCTCGGCCTCCGACTGCTCCAGCGCGGCCTCCGACGACGTGGCGCCGCCGCGGCCGCGCACCTGCTGCGCCTGCCGCTGCCGCAGCAGCGTGGTCACCTGGTCGGCCTCCAGCAGGCCCGGCAGCCCGAGGAAGTCGAGCTCCTCGGCCGACCCGACGTCGGCCCCCGTGCCGAACTCGCCGCCGTCGAACAGCACCCGGTCGAAGGAGGCCTGCGCCTCCAGCGCCTCGAACGAGCCCAGGAGCTCCCCCGACGCCTTCTCCTCCCGGTTCGCCGCCGCGAGCAGCTCGGCCTCGGGGTCGTACTCGATGCCCTGCTCCTCGGCCGTCTTCGGACGGTCCAGCGCGTGGTCCCGCTCGATCTCCATGCCGTTGGCCAGCTCGAGCAGCAGCGGCACGCTCGGCAGGAACACGGACGCCGTCTCGCCGCGCTTGCGCGCGCGGACGAAGCGTCCGACGGCCTGCGCAAAGAACAGCGGGGTCGAGGTGCTCGTGGCGTAGACCCCGACGGCGAGCCGCGGCACGTCCACGCCCTCCGACACCATGCGCACGGCCACCATCCACCGGGAGGTGCCCTGGGCGAACTCGTCGATACGGGCGCTCGCGCCGTCGTCGTCGGACAGCACGACCGTGGGGCTCTGCCCCGTGAGCCGGGCCAGGTGGCCCGCGTACGCGCGCGCGTCGGTCTGGTCGGTGGCGATGACGAGCCCACCGGCGTCCGGGACGACGCGGCGCATCTCCGTGAGCCGCTTGTCCGCCCCCGCGAGGACCGACGGGATCCACTCGCCGTTCGGGTCCAGCGCCGTGCGCCAGGCCTGGGCGTGCATGTCCTTCGTCATCGCCTCGCCGAGCCGGGCGCTGACCTCGTCGCCGGCCTTCGTGCGCCAGCGCATGTTGCCGGAGTACGTCATGAACAGCACGGGGCGCACGACGTGGTCGCGCAGGGCGTCGCCGTACCCGTACGTGTAGTCCGCCTTGGACCGGCGGATGCCCTCGCGGTCCTCCTCGTACGTGACGAACGGGATCGGTGCGGTGTCGGAGCGGAACGGCGTGCCCGTCAGCGCGAGGCGCTTCGTGGCGTCCTCGAACGCCTCCCGGACCGCCTCGCCCCAGCTCAGGGCGTCGCCGCCGTGGTGCACCTCGTCGAGGATGACGAGCGTGCGGGCGGCCTCCGTGCGGGCGCGGTGCAGGGCCGGCTTCGCCGCGACCTGCGCGTAGGTGAGGGCGACGCCGTCGTAGTGCGAGCCGTGCCGGCCCTGGCTGTTCTTGAACGACGGGTCGATCCGGATGCCGACGCGCGCGGCGGCGTCGGCCCACTGGTGCTTCAGGTGCTCGGTGGGCGCGACGACGGTCACGCGGCGGACGATGCCGGCCTCCAGCAGCTCGGTCGCCACGCGCAGCGCGAACGTCGTCTTGCCCGCACCGGGCGTCGCGACCGCGAGGAAGTCACGCGGGTCGCGCCGGCGGTACAGCTCGAGCGCCTCGGCCTGCCAGGCACGCAGGTTGGACGCCGTGCCCCACGGCGCACGACGCGGGAACGCCGGGCTGAGGTGGGACGCCGCCGACGAGGACGGCGACTGCGGCAGGGGCTTCGCCGCGGGCTCGTCCGCCGCGGCGAAGAGGTCGAAACCGTCGGGGTCGGGGGTGGGCTCGGGCTCGTTCAGCGGCTGCGCGCTCACTTGCCGGAGTCGCCCTCGCCGCCCTCGCCGTCCTGAGGGTCGCGAAGACCGTCGTAGATCTCCTTGCAGACCGGGCAGACCGGGAACTTCGACGGGTCGCGGCCGGGCACCCACACCTTGCCGCAGAGCGCGATCACGGGCTTGCCCGACAGGGCGGACTCCATGATCTTCTCCTTGCGCACGTAGTGCGCGAAGCGCTCGTGGTCGCCCGGCTCCGCCGCCTGCTCGCGGGTGTCCGGACGCTCCAGCACGCTCGTGCCGGCCCCGGTGTCCTGCGAGGGGTCGGCGGGCGGGGTGGAGAGGGGATCGCTCATGCCGGGAAGTCTACGACGCACCCCCCGACGCTCCCGTGCCACGACCGCCCCCGCGCCGCGGATCCGGGTACGGATCACAGACCCTGCCAGCCGGGCTTGGACGCGAACGTCTGGCGGTAGTAGTCGCCGAGCTGCAGGCGGGAGGCCGCCGCGTCGTCGACCAGCACGGTGGCGTGCGGGTGCATCTGCATGACCGTGCCGGGCCACATCGCGGAGATCGGGCCCTCGACGAGCTGGTGCACCGCCTCGGCCTTGCCGCGGCCGGTCGCCAGCAGCACGAGGTGGCGGGCCTCCATGATCGTGCCCAGCCCCTGGGTGAGGCAGTGGGTGGGGACCTGCTCGACGTCGTCGTCGAAGAACCGGGCGTTGTCCACGCGCGTCTGGTGCGTGAGCGTCTTGATGCGGGTGCGCGACGCGAGGGAGGACCCCGGCTCGTTGAACGCGATGTGCCCGTCCGTGCCGATCCCGAGGATCTGCAGGTCGACGCCTCCCGCGTCCTTGATCGCCTGCTCGTACGCGGCGCAGGCCGCAGGCAGGTCCTCGGCCAGCCCGTCCGGCCCGAGCACCTGGTCCGCCGGCCACTCGACGCGGGACGCGATCTCCGTCTCGATGACGTTGCGGTACCGCTGCGGGTGCTCCGCGGGCAGGCCCACGTACTCGTCGAGCATGAAGCCGCGGGCCTGCTCGAACGAGAGCCCTTCCTCGCGGTGCCGCCGCGCGAGCTCGTCGTACACCTTGAGCGGGCTCGACCCGGTCGCCAGCCCCAGGACGGTGGCCGGGTCACGGCGCAGCAGGGTCTCGATCGCGTCGGCCGCGTGCACGGCAAGCTCTTCGGCGGGGGCGATCACGACTTCCATGCGGCTCTCCAGTCTCTCGTGCGGCCCGGCGGGCGGGCCGTCCTCGCGTCCGCGGGCGCCCCGGGGCGCCCTCGGCATCACATCATGTCGCGCGCCCGGCCGGGCGACGCTCAGTCCTGCGGTGCCGGCGCGGGCGCCGGCGAGTTGAGCATGGGCGTGAGGCGGGCGTCGAACTCCCGTGCCAGCGCCGCGACGTCGCCGCCGTCCGCGATCCGGCCGAACAGCTCCTCGTACACGCCCTCCTCCTCGATCGACGCCCAGCCGGGCGCCGCCGGGGTGAGCTTCGAGGCGGCGGCCGTCCGCACGAGGGCGCGACCGAACTTGTCGCCCTTCATGACCTCCTGGGCGTCGGAATTTGCCGGCCCGAGGCCGCTGCGGGCCAGGCGGGTCTGGAACTCGTCGGAGAAGACGACCCGCAGCACGTCCTCCGCCAGGTCGGGGCTGGGCGACGTGGCGGACACCGCGATGTTCGACCCGCCGGCGAACACGGGGGCCAGGCCGCCGTCCACCCCCGGCAGGGCGAAGATGTCGAACGTCGAGGCGTCCTTCATGCCGTCGCGCACCAGCTCGCCGTCGTCGTTGCGCACCAGCCCGCCGATGGACCACCGCGCCCACGCCGGCGCCATGATGGTGGCCGCCGCGGGCGGCGCGTCCTCGACGCCGTCGTTGAGGAAGTCCCAGTAGGAGACGTCCTTCTCCGTGGACGGCAGGTACGACGCCTCGCGGTACACGTCCTGCCACATCTCGAGACCCTCGACCGACTTGGCGTCGGACAGGGTCGAGACCCAGTCGTCGCCGTCCTTGACGGCGAGCTCGCCGCCCGTGGCGAACACCCAGGAGATGCCGTTGCGCCAGTCCTGGCCGCCCATCGCGAAGCCGGCGTGGTCGTCGTCGGTGAGCGCCTTGACGGTCTCGCCGAACTCGGCCAGGGTCTCCGGCTTGTCGTACCCGGCGGCCCGCCACACGTCCTTGCGGTAGAAGACGTAGCGCGAGCCGAAGTAGTACGGCAACGCGTAGTGCCGGCCGTCGACCGACCCCGCCTCGACGAAGGACGGCAGCAGCTTCGCGCCGCCGAGCTCCTCGTAGAGCTCCGGGGAGATCTCCCGGAACGCGCCGGACGTGGTGAACGTCGGCGACTGGGTGTTGCCGATCTCGACGACGTCCGGCGTCGTGGCCGGGTCGCCGAGCGCCTCCGTGAGGTTCGCGACGAGGTCGCCCCACTCCTGCTGCTCGATGGTCAGCGTGGCGCCGGGGTGCTCGTCCTCGAACGCGGTCACGAGGTACTCGCGGAGCTCGGGCGTCGTGTCCGTGCCGACGAGCCACATCGTGAGGTCCGTGTCCGGGGCCGCGTCCTTCGGGTCGTCGCCGATCGCGGAGCACCCGGTCAGGGCGAGGGCCACCACCCCGGCGACCAGGACCGACGGCCCGACGCCGATTCCGAGAGACGGGCGGCGCGTCACGACGCCATCCCCCCGGCGACCGGCCGGCCGGTCGCCGTCCGCCCGGCGACGTCGCGGCCCACCACCGCCGCGCCCACGGCGCCCACGGGCACGTGGCCCGGGGCGAGGGTGACGCGGTCGGCGAGGTGCAGCGAGGTGAGGAAGCCCGACGCCCGGGACTCGCGCGCGAGGGCGTCCCGGACGACGTCGAGCAGCGGCTGGCCCAGCTGGGCCACGCCGCCGCCGAGGACCACCCGGGGGACGTCGACCGTCAGGACGAGCATGCGCACCGCCGCGGCGACGGCCGACGCGTACGCGTCGCGGGCCTCGAGCGCCCCGGGGACCCCCTGCTCGGCCGCCTCGAAGAGCTCGACGGGCGCAGGACGCCCGGTGCTCGCGGGCCACAGGCGTGCCACGGCCGTGCCGGAGGCATAGAGCTCGAGGCAGCCCCGCTGCCCGCAGGGGCACACCGGGCCGGTGGGGTCGACGGGCACGTGCCCGATCTCGCCCGCCGCGCCGCCGACGCCCCGTCGCAGCGCGCCGTCCAGGACGAGCCCGGCCGCGAGCCCCGTGCCGAGGGCCAGGAACGCCAGGTCGACGCGCGAGCGGGACGTGCCCGTGGCGGCGGCCTCGAGGTGCGCCGCTCCGAGGGCCGCGACGTTGAGGTCGTTCTCCAGTCCGACAGGCAGGCCGCCGAGCTCGGCGCCGAGCAGCTGGGCGAGCGCGAGCGGCGCGGCGTCCACGCCGAGGTTGACGGCGTGGCGGACCGTGCCGGCGTCCGGGTCCACGAGACCCGGGACGCCCACACCCACCCCGGCGAGGTCGGCGACGCCGACGCCGGCCTGCAGCGCCACCTCGCGGGCGGCGCGGGCCGCGCCCGCCACCACGCCGCGCGGGCCGCGCTCGGTGGCCAGACGCGCCTGCGCCACGGTGGCGCCCTCGGCGTCGAGCAGGACGGCCAGCGTCTTCGTGCCGCCGATGTCGAGCCCGACGGTGGGCCCGGCGCTCAGGGTTGCGTCCACGTCAGCCCTTCACCGCCCCGGAGACCAGGCCGGACGTCATCCGCCCCTGGACGAAGAGGAAGAAGATGATCACCGGCACCGCGATGAGCGTCGAGGCCGCCATGACCTCGGCCCAGTCGATGCCGCGGTTGACCGACGCGGACAGGAAGCTGCGCAGCCAGATCGGCAGCGTCTGGCGGTCCTCGGCGGGCAGCAGCACCAGGGCGGTGGTGAACTCGTTCCACGCCTGCAGGAACGCGTACACCCCCGACGCGACGAGGCCGGGTGCCAGCAGCGGGAACGTGATCCGCAGGAACGCCTTGGTGCGCGACAGCCCGTCGACCATGGCCGCCTCCTCGAGCTCCGCCGGGATGCCCGCGACGAAGCCGCGCAGCATCCAGATGGTGAAGGGCACCAGCATCGCGGTGTAGAGGATCGAGATGCCGAGCACAGAGTTGAGGCCGAGCACGGGCGCGCTCTCCCCCACCGTCGAGAGCATCTTGTACTGCGCGATGAACAGGCCTTCGGCGGGCAGCATCTGGATGAACAGCACGGCCAGCACGAAGCTGGTGCGCCCGCGGAAGCGCCAGCGGCTGATGGCGAGCGCGGCGAGGAACGCGAAGGCCAGCACGAGGACGATGGTCACCGCGGTGATCATCAGGCTCATCCGCAGCGCCCCGCCGAAGCCGGAGTCCGTGACGACGCTCGTGAAGTTCGACAGCGTGAAGTGCGTGGGCAGGAAGCTCGGCGTGCTGGACTGGAGGCGGGCGTTCGGCGTGACCGCCGACAGCAGCATCCAGTAGACGGGGAACACCCAGACCAGCGACACCACGATCCCCAGCACACCCAGGAGCACCTTGCCGGGGCGCAGCCGCGGGCGTCGGGGCGCGGGGCGCTGGGGCCGCGCCTCCACCGCGACGGGGCGCGGGGCGGTCTCGGTCGCGGCGGTCATGCGGCGTCCTCCTTCATGAGGCTGCGCACGTACGGCGCGGACAGCAGCACCGTGAGCAGCAGGACGAAGATCGAGACGGCGGCGGCGCCCGAGAAGTCCTGGCTGCCGATGCCGAGCTCGTAGATGAAGTTGCCCAGCAGGTTGGTCTCGGAGACCGGGGCGCCGGCGTCCTGGAGCAGGCGGATCTGCGCGAAGACGCGCAGGTCCCAGATGATCTGCAGGAGCAGCACGATGGCGAGCACCGGACGGACCAGCGGCAGCAGGATGTGCCGCAGGATCTGCGCCGGGCGGGCGCCGTCCAGCCGCGCGGCCTCGAGGACCTCCTCGGAGACCTGCGTCAGACCGGCGTACAGCGACATCGCGACGAACGGGACGGACATCCACACGATGACGAGGGTCGCGACGAAGAAGAACGTCAGCGGCTGGGCGAGCCAGGCGTAGCCCTGGTACTGGTCGAGGCCGATCTGCACGAGCAGCCAGTTGACGACGCCGGAGCGGTAGTCGAAGAGCCACCGGAACACGGTCACGGCCGCCACGAGCGGCGTCGCCCAGGCCAGCAGGAGCACGACCTGCAGGGTGAGGCGCACGGCGGTGTGGACCGCCTTCATCAGCAGCGCCAGGCCGAGCCCGATCGCCACGGTGAGGAACGCGTTGACCAGGCAGAAGACGATCGAGCGCCCGACGACGGCCCAGAGCCGGTCGTCGGAGAAGATCCGGGCGTAGTTGTCCAGCCCCGCGAACGTGGGCGGCGCGCCGAACTGCTGCATCATGCCGTACTGCTGCAGCGAGGTCACGACCTGCCAGTACACGGGGTACCCCAGGCCGACCAGGAGGATCAGCACGGCGGGGATCAGCAGGAGGTAAGGGGTGGCCGGCGTGCGCCGGCGGCGGATCGCGATGGCGGACGCGGGCGGCGGCGAGGTGGTCGGCGCCATCGGCCCGGTGGGCGTCGTGGTGGTCATGCGGTCCTCCTTCCCGGGGTCGTGGGTGACGGGCGGAGCGGCGCCGGTCGCGAGAAC
>NZ_JBHUWC010000123.1:0-12343 GCF_042670225.1 Isoptericola sp. NPDC057191
GCCGCACTCCGTCGCCACCCCGACCTGGCGGCCGCCGAGCACCTGCGCGGCGGCCGCGAGCCGGCGGCCCGCGCCCTCGACCCCGTCCTCGTGGTGCAGCACCCCGAGGTAGAGCTCGGTGGCGTCGTCGAGCGCGAGGTCCGCGAGCGGGGCGACGTACGCGACGTCGTCCCGGTCGATCGGCACGGGCAGGTGCACCCACGTGAGAGGCCGCGGCACGGCAGCGACCAGCGCGTTCGCCATGGCGACCAGGTGGGCCGTGTCCGCCGGCTCGACGAAGTGCTTCTCGGCAACGTCTCCGTAGCAGAGGTGGAAGCCCAGCTGCACCGCGGGCGGGACGTGCGCCGCGAACCGCGCCGCGCGGCGGGCGCAGCCCTCGATGACGTCCTCGTCCCCGCCCGCACCCCGGTCGAACCAGGCGCGCGCGGCGCCGCCGCCGAGGTTCGCGCCCTCGACGAACGCGAACTCGGTGGCGAGGTCCACCTGGACGGCGAGGTCCTCGGCCGGGATCGCCGAGCAGATTTCCGCCAGCTCGCGCACGAGCGCCGCCTCGTACACCGGGTGCACCGCGGCGCGGTCGGCGGGCGCGACGAAGGTCGTCACCGCCGCGAGGGGCGACGGGAGGCACACCTGGAAGCGCGTGCCCGGCGCGATCACGCCCTCGGCGCGCAGAGCGACGAAGTCGGCGTACGACGCGATGGCCGCCTCGGCGTAGCCGAGGGGTCCGAACCGCAGCTCGTCGGCCGGCACCGAGCTGTCGAGCACGTGCGGCCGCACGTCGAAGCCGGCAACGACGACGGGCTCGTCACCCAGGCGGGTCAGGCCGGCGACGGCCTCGAACCGCGCGCCTTGGAACAAGATCCAGTGGAACCGCTCGCCCACCTCGCCGTCGGGGATGCGGCGGACGTGCTCGCCCAGGTGCGACGCGACCGTCCGCAGCGTGTCGCGCGCGGTCGGCAGGTTCACCGAACCGACGAGGTGCGCACCGCGCAGGGACAGGTCCGACGAGGAGAACGGGTTCGAGGCGAGAGTGTCCGGCACCCGCGCATCGTAGCCGCGGGCGTCAGCCGTCCTCTGGGGCGTCCGCAGTGCCTCCATGTTTCGGCACCGGCCCAGCTCAGCAGATCGTCGTCATCGCGAGTCGCCACCGAGGTCCGGGTCGCCATCGGGGACAACTCGGAACACGAAGCGACAAAGAAAGTCACCTCTACCGTGCGCAGCCCTATTTCTTGTCGCGATGCTTGGCCACCGCAGAGGCGATCCCACCCACCATCACGACGACGATGACCAGCGTGAATATGTGCCATGGGAGGATCTCCATATTGCGGTCCGCCTCACCCTCACGTTGCGAACGGCGCCCGGACAGTGCAGGCGTCCTGCGTTGGCGGCGCAGACGCTCCTCGGAGTCACTCTGGATCGACGCGACCTTGCCGCCCCTCTTGGTGCCTGCACATTAAGCGGTGAGCTCATGGCGACGCGACGGACAGTGCCCATCTTGCAGATCTCGCAAGGGCGCGTCAGTCCCGCTTTCATGTGTGGGGCCGCGCGCCGTACATGACGAAGCCAACGAGGGCGACAGGCGGGCGCGACTCGGGTCGTCCCACGTCCGCCATGGTGGTGGACGTGGACGACGACATCGGGCGCGTGCGCCCGGGTTAGCCCAGCGCCGCCGGGCCCTCCTGGAGCAGGCGCGTGAACGCGTCCTCGTCGAGGATCGGCAGGCCGAGCTCCTCCGCCTTGGCCGCCTTCGACCCCGCGTTCTCGCCGACGACGACGTAGTCGGTCTTCTTCGAGACCGACCCGGCCGCCTTGCCGCCCGCGGCGAGGATCGCCTCCTTGGCGCCGTCCCGGCTGTAGCCCTCCAGAGACCCCGTGACCACGACCGTCAGGCCGGCGAGGGGCCCGGTCGGCCCCTCGTGCGCCTGCGCCGCCATCGCCGCAGGGCCCGGGTGGTCGGGGATCCAGGTGCGCACGCCCGCCGCCTGCCAGCGGTCGACGATCTCCCGGTGCCACTCCACGTCGAACCAGGCCAGCAGCGCGTCCGCGATGATCGGGCCGACGCCCTCGACGGCGGCCAGCTCCTCGCGCGACGCGGCACGGACCGCGTCGAGCGACCCGAACCAGCCCGCGAGCGCCCGGGCGGCCACGGGGCCGACGTGACGGATGTTGAGGCTGACGAGGATGCGCCACAGGTCCTTGGTCTTGGCCAGCTCCAGCTCCTCGAGGAGCTTGGTGGCCGCGGCCGTGGGCTCGAACTCCGGCAGGCTCTCCCCCGCGGCCTCTGCCTCGGCGCGGCGCGAGCGGCTGTGCGTGACCTTCTTGCGGAACGGCGTGCGACGGCGCGCGACGCCGTCGTCGTCCACCTTCGGCAGGCCGGTCTCGGCGTCGCGCACCACGACCTCGATCGGCAGCAGCTGCTCCAGCGTGAGGTCGAACAGGCCGGCCTCGGTGCGCAGGGGCGGCACCTCCGGGACCTCCGGCTGCGTGAGCGCCGACGCCGTCACCTCGCCCAGCGCCTCGACGTCCAGCCCGCCGCGCGAGCCGATGTGCTCCACCCGCCCGCGCACCTGTGCCGGGCACGTCTCGGCGTTGGGGCAGCGCAGGTCGACGTCGCCCTCCTTCATCGGCCGCAGCGGCGTGCCGCACTCGGGGCACTCGGCGGGCATGACGAAGTCCTCGCGCGGGTAGCCGTCGTCGGCCAGCGCGGTGACCGGGCCGAGGATCTCCGGGATGACGTCGCCCGCCTTGCGCAGGACGACCATGTCGCCGACCCGCACGCCCTTGGCGCGCACGACGTCCTGGTTGTGCAGCGTCGCCTGCCGCACCGTGGAGCCGGCCACCAGGACCGGTTCCATGACGGCGTAGGGCGTGGCACGGCCGGTCCGGCCGACCCCCACCTGGATGGCCAGGAGGCGGGTGGTGACCTCTTCCGGCGGGTACTTGTAGGCGATGGCCCAGCGGGGTGCCCGGCTGGTGGCGCCCAGGCGCCGCTGGTCGGAGAGGGCGTCCACCTTGACGACGATGCCGTCCAGCTCGTGCTCGATGTCGTGGCGGTGGGCGCCGAAGTGCTCGATCATCTCGACGACGCCGTCCACGCCCTCGACGACCCGGTTGTGGGGGGAGACCGGCAGGCCCCACCGTGCGAAGTGCTCGTACGCCTCCGACTGCCGGGACAGCTCGGTGTGCTCCCCGGCCGTCCACTGCAGCGCGCCGACGCCGTGCACGTACAGCCGCAGGGACTCCACGCGGGCGAGCCCGGCCTCGAGCTCCATGCCCTCCTTCTTGTCGAGCAGCTGCCGCAGGCCGCCGGCCGCGGCGTTGCGCGGGTTGGCGAACTGCGGGAAGCGACGGAGCGCGGCGACCCGGGCGCGCTCCTCGTCGAACGGGCGCGCCGCGGTGGCCCGGCCGCCGTGCCGCTCACGGCTCTCCGCGACGACCCGGTCGCGCAGCTCGGCCTGCAGCTCGTTGAGGCGGGCGAACGCCGCGACGGGGATGAAGACCTCGCCGCGGACATCGACCAGGTCGGGGTGCCCGTCGCCGTCCAGCCGGCGCGGGATGTCGGCGATCCGCAGGGCGTTCTGCGTCACGTCCTCGCCCGTGCGGCCGTCCCCGCGGGTCGCGGCGCGCACGAGCCGCCCCTTCTCGTAGAGCAGGGCGATCGCGAGGCCGTCGATCTTCACCTCGGACAGGTAGCCGACGCGGTCCGCCCCCAGGTCGCGGGCCACGCGGGCGTCCCACGCCCGCAGCTCCTCCACGGAGAACACGTTGTCGAGGCTCAGCATGCGCTCGACGTGCTCGACCGTCGCGAAACCGCCGGCGGCCGCGCCGCCCACCCGCTGCGTCGGGGACTCCGGGGTGGCGAGGGCCGGGTGCGCGGCCTCGATGGCCTGCAGCTCGTGCATCCGCGCGTCGTACTCGGCGTCGGACACCCGGGGGGCGTCGTCCTCGTAGTAGGCGCGCTGGTCCTCCTCGACCAGGGCGACGAGCTCCGCCCAGCGACGCTGGGCGTCCGCCTCGTCGGGCACGGCGTCAGGCACGGTGTCGGGTGCGGTGTCGGTCACGGGCCCATCTTGCCGCGTGCCGCCGACACCGGCCGTGCCGAGGCTGCCGAGCCGCCCGACCTGCGGGAAGACCTGTCGGACCGCTGTCCGAACCGCTACGATTCTGGCGATTTGGCCCCTCTCGACCGACCACAAGGACGCTCATGAAGATCGCCGTCGTCGGCGCCGGCTTCGCCGGCCTGGCCAGTGCCAAGGTGCTCCGCGAGTTCGGGCACGACGTGTCCGTGTTCGACAAGACCCCCGACGTCGGCGGCGTCTGGAGCGCCAGCCGCCGCTACTCCGGGCTCACCACCCAGAACAACAAGGGCTCGTACGCGTTCTCCGACCTGCCGATGCCGAAGGACTACCCCGAGTGGCCCAGCGGCGAGCAGGTGCAGGCCTACCTGGAGCGGTACGTCGACCTGCACGACCTGCGGAGCACGCTGCGCCTGTCCACCGAGGTGGTGCGCGCCGAACTCACCGCGGCCGAGGACGGCTGGCTCGTCACCGCGCGCCGCGCGGGCGACGCCGTGGGCGACCCGGAGCCGTTCGACCACGTCGTCGTCGCGAACGGCATCTTCTCCGACCCCGTGATCCCCCGCTTCGAAGGGCTGGCCCAGCTCCTGCGCGCCGGCGGCAAGGTCGTGGCGGCCAGCCAGCTCACGTCGCTCGAGGACGCGCGCGGCAAGCACGTGGTCGTGGTCGGGTACGGCAAGTCCGCCTGCGACGTCGCCGCCGAGCTGGGCCGGGTGGCGGCCAGCACGCACGTGGTCGCGCGGCACCTGCTGTGGAAGCTGCCGAAGAAGCTCGGCAACGCGCTCAACTACAAGTACCTGCTGCTGACCCGGATGGGCGAGGGCCTGTTCCGCTACCAGACGCTGTCCGGCGGCATGGAGAAGTTCCTGCACGGCCCCGGCGACGGCGTGCGGAAGTCCATGCTGTCGAGCGTCGGTGCCGTCTCCACCAAGCAGCTGCGCCTCACCGAGCTCGGCCTCGTGCCCCGCGGCGAGTTCGCCGACATCGCCCGGTCGACCGTGTCGCTCGCCACCGACGGCTTCTTCGACCAGGTCGCCGACGGCGCGATCCGCGTGCACCGCGACACCGAGGTCGAGCGGCTCGGGACGGACGACGACGGCGCCCCGGTCGCCGTGCTGGACGACGGCACGACCGTGCCCGCGGACCTCGTCGTGTGCGGCACCGGCTTCCACCAGCGCGTGCCGTTCCTCGACGACGACCTGCAGGCGCGGCTGCTCGACGACCGCGGCAACTTCCAGCTCTACCGGCAGGTGCTGCCCCACGACGTGCCGCACCTGACGTTCGCCGGGTACAACTCGTCGCTGTTCAGCCCGCTGTCGGCCGAGATCGCCGCGCTCTGGACCGCGGGCCACCTGGCCGGCGCGGTGCGGGTGCCGCCCGTCCAGGTCCGGCGCGAGCACGTGGCGAACCGCGTGGACTGGATGGAGAAGCGCACCGAGGGCAAGCACGCCCGCGGCACCAACGTCATCCCGTTCTCGCTGCACCAGATCGACGAGATGCTGGACGACCTCGACCTGCGGCTGCCCGCCCCCACCCGCGCCGCCCAGTGGCTGCTGCCCGTGGACCCGAAGGCGTACCGGCACGTGACCGAGAAGCTCCGGCGGCGGGTCGGGCAGACCGCCTGACCGGCCCGCGCGGGCCCCCGGCCGAGGCGTCCGACGACTCCCGAGCCGTCAGACGAAGCGGACCGGGAGCTCGCGCGGGTGGCGCACCCACGCCGAGCGCACCGGCACGACGTCCTCGGGCGCGACGGCCAGCTCCATGTCGGCCACCCGGGCCAGGAAGTGGCCCACGACGGTCCGCGTGATCAGCGGGGCGGTGCGGTGCGCGGGGCAGGCGTGCGCCCCGGTGCCCCACGTGAGGTGGAAGCGCGCGTCGACCTGCTCCCACGGGTCGGCCGCCCGCACGGCGCGGTCCGCGTTGGCCGCGGCCACGGCGGGCACGACGGCGTCCCCGGCCGCGATCGCCTGCCCGCCCAGCTCGCAGTCCGCGAGCGCGTAGCGGGGGCGCAGGTGCGGCAGCGGCGGCGCGTCCCGGGCGACCTCGTCGAGGGCGTCGTCGAGCGAGATCCGGCCGCCGTGCAGCCGGGCCGCGAAGCCCGGGTCCGCGAGCAGCCGCTGCAGCGCCGTGGCGATCCACGCGATCTCGGCGTCGTGGGCCGTGGCGAACACGAGGCCGACCGCGCCCATCACCTCGAGGTCGTTCGCGTGCGCAGGGTGCGCGAGCAGCGCCGACGTGAGGTCGTCGCTCGGCTCGGCCCGGCGCGCCGCGACGAAGCCCGCGAGCAGGTCCTCCGCCTCCGTGGACGCCTCGTACGCGTCCGCCGTGCCCGAGCGCTGGGTGACCGTGAGCTGGTGCAGGCGGCGCGCGTCGGCGAGGGTCATGCCCAGCAGGTCCGCGAGCACCCTCACGGGCACGTCCACGGCGTACTCGGCGACCATGTCGGCGCTGCCCCGCGCGGCCAGCCGGTCCAGGACCGAGGTGCAGGCCACGTCGACGGTCCGCACGACACGCTTCTCCTCGGCGGCGTCGAGGGCGTCGGCCAGGGGCGTGCGCAGGCGGCGGTGCTCCGCGCCGTCGCGGTCGTGCGCGCTGTCGCGCTGCGCGAGGACCGCCCGCGTGGGCGAGCGCCAGGCCACCTTGCGCTCCGCCTCGTAGCGCCACCGCCGTGAGTCACGCGTGAACAGGGCCTCGTTGCGCAGCACCGCGGCCACCTCGGCGTGCCCCAGCGCGAGCCACGCCGGGACGCCGGGCTCGAGGTCCACCGGGGCGAGGGCGCCCCACCGCGAGCGCAGGGCCTCGTACTGGCGGGCCGGGTCGGGGGCGCCCGCCAGGTCGGCCAGCAGCGGCCGGTCCGCGACCTCCTCCAGCGCCACGACGCGCACGGCGCCGGTGAGGCTCACGCGGCCGCGCTCCCGCCCGCGAGCCGCACGGCGTGCGCGACGAGCGCCTTGAGCGCCTCCACCGCCTGCCGGCGCTCGCGCAGGTCGCCCGACACCACCGGGGTCCCCGGCGCCAGGTCGAGGGCGCTGCGCACGGCCTCCGTGGAGTGCTGGGGCGCGCCGGGGAACTCGTTGACCACGACCGCGACAGGCAGGGCCGTGTGCTCCTCCAGCTGGTCCAGCACCTCGAAGCTGTCCTCCAGCCGGTTCGTGTCCACGACGACCAGCGCGCCGACCGCGCCGTCCGCCAGCCCGGCCCACAGGTCCCAGAACCGCTTCTGCCCCGGCGTCCCGAACAGGTAGAGCGCCGTCGACCCGCCCACGGTCACGCGGCCGAAGTCCATCGCCACCGTGGTCGTCGTCTTCGCACCGAGCCGCGGGTCGACGCCCACGCTCGCGGCGGTGATCGTCTCCTCCGTGCTGAGCACGGGGATCTCGCTCACCGCGCCGATGAGCGTCGTCTTGCCGACGCCGTACGCGCCCACGACCAGCACCTTGACCGACCGCTCCACCGTGGGGGCGAGGTGCAGCGCCGCCGCGTCCACCTCCGCGGGCGCCTGCACGGGCACCTCCGCCGGCTCAGAAGCGCCGGAGCCCATCGAGGACCTCCTCCAGCAGGTCGAGGCGCGGGTGGTCCTGCGGCGCGGCCGAGCGGACCGCCAGGTAGCCGGCGTCGAGCAGGTCGGAGGCCAGCACGGCGACGAGGCTCGTGGGCAGCCGCAGGTACGCGGCGAGCTCGGCCAACGAGAGCGCCCCGCGGCAGGTGGCGAGGAGGGCACGCTCGTGCCGGCCCGCCCCGCGGGGCAGCTCGCGACCGTCGTCCACGGCGCACAGCAGGGTCTCGGGCCGCAGCGTGTTGCGGCTGGGGTGCGCGCGACCGCCCGTCAGGACGTAGGAGCGCACCGGGTGGTCGCGGAAGCCGTCCGCGGGGGCGATGGGCATCGGGTCCCCCTCAGCGCTCGGTCGCGGGCTCGGCGGGGCGCAGCACGTCGGTGCCGAGCGCACGCTCGCCGATCATGAGCACCTGGGCCTGCATCTGCTGGGCCACGAGCCCCGGGTCGACGGCGGCGTCGGTCACGACGGCCAGGCGCGACCCGTCCCCCGCGCCCCGCACGAACAGGAAGCCGCCCTCGAACTCGACGAGCACCTGGCGCAGCCGGTCGCCGGCGCCGAACTCGCGCCCCATGCTCGTCCCGAGCGCGACGAGGCCCGCGCAGGCCGCCGCGACCTTGTCCGCCGTGTCCGGCTCAGTGACGTCGGTGCGGACCTTCACGAGGCCGTCGGAGCTGAGCACGACGGCGTGCCGCACCCCGCGCACGCCCGCCACGAGGTCGAGCATCCAGCTGTCCGGGTGCGCGGCCGGGAGCGGCGTCGTGCCGGTGGTCTGGGTCGTCATGAGTCCTCCGGTGTCCCGTCCGGCACGCCGGCCGGCAGGGTGTCGTGGGCGAGGGGGTCGTGGGCGTGGGTGTCGTGCACGGTGGTGTCATGCACGGTGGTGTCGTGGACGGTCGCGGTGGGCACGGGCGCGGGGTCGTCCGCGGCACTGCCGGAGAAGAACGCGCCAAGCCACGCGCCGGCCTCCTCCGCCGTCTGGTCGGGGGCCGCCGGCCGCGCGGCGGGAGCCACCGCGTGCTGGGCGCCGGTGGCGGCGTCGCCGCGGCGCGAGCGGCGCTGCGGCAGGACGGGCGGCGCGGCGGCGGACGACATCGGCTGCTCGACCGCGCCCGCAGCCTGGGAGGGCTCGCCCGGGGCGGACGGCCCAGGCACAGCGGGCGCCGCGGGTGATGCGGGCCCTGCGGGCGCTGCTGGCACCGTCTCGCGCGGCCGCTCGGGCCAGACGTCGTCGACGCTCGGCGCCAGCGCCTCGGGGGCGGTAGCCGCCGCGGTGGTCAGGTCGCCGGGCACCATGACGACGGCACGCAGGCCGCCGTACACGGACTCCATCAGGTCGACGCGCAGGCCGAACGCGCGAGCGTACGACCCGACGACGGCGAGGCCCGTCTGCGGGACCTCGCCGAGGTCCGCTATGCCGACGGGCTGCGCGCCGGACGCGATCGCGCGCACGCGCTCCAGCTCGCGGGTCACCATGCCGACGCCGCAGTCGTCCACCTCGATGACGGCGCCGCGCTGCACCTGCCGGACCGCGACCAGCACCTGGGTGTTCGGCGGGGAGCACTGCGTCGCGTTCGCGAGCAGCTCGGCGACGACGTGCACGACCGGCTCGACCGCGCGGCCGAGCACGGCCAGCCCCGGGTCGCCGGACACCTCGACGCGTGCGAAGGCGGTGATGCGGCCTGCGGCGGCCCGGACGACGTCGGGCAGCGGGAGCGGGTCGTCCCAGGTCTGCCCGGGGCGGCGGCCGCAGAGCGCGACGAGGTTCTGCGCCTGCCGCGCGTGCTGGGCGGCGGCGTGGTCGATCCGCATGGCGGTCTGCAGGACGTCGGGGTCGGCCGAGTGGCGCTGCACCGCGCGCGCCGCCTCCTCCTGGATGCGGTGGGCCGACGCCTGCACCTTGCGGCCCAGCGCGACGACGGCGGTCTCCACCGCCGCGCGCTCGTCGGTGCGGGCCGCGCGGTCCCGGGTCTGCTGAGCCGCCGCCTCCTGGAGCCCACGGGTCGCCGCGGCCAGCGCGTCGGACTGGGCGACGCGCTCCTCCCGCACGCCCCGCCACGCCGTCTCGGCGCCTCGGGCGGCCCGCGTGAACAGCGCAGCGGCGACGACGACGAGGAGCGCCCCGGCGCCGGCCAGCGCCCAGGCCTCGGCGCGGGACAGCCGGTCGGCGAGCGCCGGCCCGGCCAGCGCGCACACGGCGGCTGCCGCAGCGCAGAGCGAGGCCGCCGCGCGCGTCGCGCGCGTGCCGGCAAAGGTCGTCGTGCTCACCACACCCCCGGGGGTGGAAAGGGACGGGTCTCTCGGAACGTCCATACGGGATTTACTGCTCTGACCAGGAGTTTCTACCACGGGCCCCCCGCGGGTGAAAGAGGCCGTGCCGCCGGTGCGGCGGGTTCCCCGGCGGGCGGCGGCTAGGGTGCCGAGCATGACCGCCGAGCGCACCGCGACCGCCCCGCCCACCCCGTCGGACACGCCCCTGGACCCGGCCGCCCCGGACCCGTTCGCGTGGCTGGAGGACGTCGAGGGCGAGGCCGCGCTGTCCTGGGTGCGCGAGCGCAACGACCACGCGCACGCGACCGTCGGCGCCGCGCCCGGGTTCGAGGCCAGGCAGACCGCGGTCCGCGAGGTGCTCGACTCCGACGAGCGGATCCCCGACGTCTCCCGGATCGGTGACCACCTGTACAACTTCTGGCGGGACGCCGCGCACGAGCGCGGGCTGTGGCGGCGCACCACGCCCGACTCCTACCGGACCGACGCGCCCGAATGGGAGACGGTCCTCGACCTCGACGCGCTCGCCGCCGCCGAGGGCGAGAGCTGGGTGTGGCACGGCGCCTCGCTGCTGCGCCCGACGCCGGAGCAGCTCGCCGCGGGCGAGCCGTGGCGCCGCGCCCTGGTGGACCTCTCCCCCGGGGGCTCCGACGCCGACGTGACGCGCGAGTTCGACCTCGTCGCCAAGCGCTTCGTGCCGGCCGCCGAGGGCGGCTTCGAGCGCGACACCGCGCGGGCCGACGGTCGCACCGGCGCGAAGGGCGGCCTCGCGTGGGCCGACGAGGACACGGTGTACGTGTTCACCGACTTCGGGCCGGGGACGACGACGCCGTCCGGCTACCCGCGGATCGCCAAGCTCTGGCGCCGCGGGACCGCGCTGGACGACGCGGTGGTCGTGTACGAGGGCACCGACGACGACATGTACATCTCCGCGCGACGGTCGCGTACCCCCGGCTTCGAGCGAGACGTCGTGAGCCGGTCGATCGCGTTCTTCCGGTCCGAGACGTACCTCGTCGAGTCCGTCGGGACCCCCGCGCAGCGGCTGGTGAAGGTCGACGTCCCGGAGTCCGCCGAGGTCGGCTTCCACCGCGAGTGGCTGCTGGTCGAGCTGCGCGACGACTGGACCGTGCCGGCCGACGAGGCCGCGGGGCGTGCGGAGCGCACCTACGCGGCGGGCTCCCTGCTCGCCGCGCCCGCCGACGCGTTCCTCGCCGGCGCCCGCGACCTCACGGTCCTGTTCGCGCCGACGCCGTCCACCTCGCTGGTCGGCGCGGCGTGGACGCGCCACCACCTCGTGGTGAACGTCCTCGACGACGTGAAGAACGCCGTGCACGTGCTCACGCCCCCGGCGGACGCGGCACCCGGCGCCGCCTGGACCCGCTCGGAGCTGGCGCTCGGCGGCGGGCTGCTGACCGTCGGGGTGCGCGCCGTCGACGCCGTCGACAGCGACGACGTCTGGGTCACGACGACCGGCTACCTCACGCCGTCCACGCTCGCCGTCACGACCGTCACCGGGCCGGCGGCGGCGTCGGTCGTGCCGGCCGTGCCCGAGCCCCTCAAGGCCGCGCCCGCGTACTTCGACGCCACCGGCATGGTGGCGGACCAGCACTTCGCCACCTCCGACGACGGCACGCGCGTCCCGTACTTCGTCGTCGGCCGCGAGGAGCTGGTGCGGCCCGCCGACCCGAGCACCCCCGGCACCGCGCCCACCCTGCTGTACGGGTACGGCGGCTTCGAGATCCCGCTGCTGCCGGGGTACTCCGGCACGGTGGGGCGGGCGTGGCTCGCGGACGGCGGCGTGTACGTGGTCGCGAACATCCGCGGCGGCGGCGAGTACGGCCCCGCATGGCACCAGGCCGCCCTGCGGGACAAGCGGCACAAGGCGTACGAGGACTTCGCCGCCGTCGCACGGGACCTCGTGGCCCGGGGCATCACGACCCCCGCGCACCTCGGGGTGCAGGGCGGCTCCAACGGCGGGCTGCTGGCGGGCAACATGCTCACCCAGTACCCCGACCTGTTCGGCGCCGTCGTCGTCCAGGTGCCCCTGCTGGACATGAAGCGCTACTCCCACCTGCTCGCCGGCGCGTCCTGGATGGCCGAGTACGGCGACCCGGACACCGAGGACTGGGAGTTCGTGCGCACCTTCTCGCCGTACCACCTGTTCGACGCGGCCCGGGACTACCCGCCCGTGCTGTTCACGACGTCGACCAAGGACGACCGCGTGCACCCGGGGCACGCGCGCAAGCTGGCCGCCCTCATGCTCGCGGCGGGCGCCGACGTCACGTCCTACGAGAACGTCGAGGGCGGGCACGGCGGCGCGGCGAACAACGCGCAGGCCGCGCACATGTCCGCACTCGCCTGGACCTTCCTGCGCGAGCGCCTCGCCTGACCCGCACCCGCTGACGTTGTGGGTACGAAAACGGCGAGAATTGCGGACGCAATTCT
>NZ_JBHUWC010000124.1:0-12114 GCF_042670225.1 Isoptericola sp. NPDC057191
GACCGCACGCACGACATGGCCGCACGCACGACAGAACGAGTGGGCGGGCACCCGGTGGGGTGCCGGCCCTCTCGCCGTGCTGGTTCCCGCTGAGCGGTGCCGAGCCCTGCGTCAGACGCGGGGCGCGTCGCCCTTCGGCTCGTCGTCGTCCGCGGGGACGTCGGCGACAACGCCGCGACCCAGGGCCGGGTCGCCCTCGGCTGCGGGGGGCACCGCGCCGTCGTCGACGACGTCGTGCTCAGCGTTCCGGTCAGCGTCCACCGCGGCGTCACGCTCGACGACGCGCTCCGGGACGCGGGACGTCTCGTCCACGGTCACGGCGGCGTACTCGAACTCGGTCAGCGCGACGGCGGGCACGGGCTGGAAGGCCCGCGTGAACAGGGCGGCGAGCGCCGCACCGACCAGCGGTCCGACGACGAACAGCCACAGCTGGCCCCAGGTCCAGCCGCCGGCGAACACCGCCGAGGCGAACGAGCGCGCCGGGTTGAGGGACGCGTTGGTGACCGGCCAGGCCACGATGATCAGGGCGCCGAGCGCCAGGCCGATGACGACGGGGGCGAACGCGGACTTCGACCGCTTGCTCGTCACGGCGAGGATGATGCCGACGAAGACCGCCGTCACGACGACCTCGACGAGCAGCGCGGACCACTGCGTGAACTCCACGGGGTTGCCGGACGACGCGGTGAGCGTCGCGAGCGGCGAGTGGCTGCCGAAGCCGTTGGCCGTGCCCGCGAAGACGGCGGCCTTGTCCGCCGCGCCCAGCAGCGCCGGGTACCCGCTCGGGATGACCGAGAAGAGGACGGCCGCGGCAGCGACGCCGCCGACGAGCTGGGCGAGCCAGTACCAGACGAGGTCACGCCACGCGGCGCGGCCCGCGAGCGTCACGCCCAGGGTCACGGCGGGGTTGAAGTGGCCGCCGGAGACCCCGCCCACGGCGGCGATCGCGCCCATGACGAGGATGCCGCCTGCGAGCGCCACCGGGAGGATCTGGCCGTTGTTGGCCGCGTTGAACGTCGCGGTGCCGACGATCCCGAGCACCAGCACGAACGTGCCGAACGCCTCGGCGGCGAGGCGCGCGAACAGGCCGTACTCGGGCGCGTCGCGCGCCGTCTCGACGTCGACCGAAGCCGTACCGCCCTCGGCGGCGATGTCGTGGGACATGAGGGTCCTTCTCTGCTCGGGAGACGGGCGTCTCGGAGTGCCCCTCGCGTCGGAGGGGCCGGTCGTGCGTGACCGGCCTCACGGCCGGCTGCGCGGGCATGCTTCCACCGCGGTCTGAACGGTTGCTGAGCGCGGGCCGACGGTGGCGCTAGTTCGCACCGTACCGCGCGTCGGTGCGGGCCGCGCCCCCGCCACGACGGCGGTGCGCCGGTCCGTGCGGGTTGTGCACGCCCGTCTCCGGGCGGTCGACCCGGGGGCCCGGCTGCGTCAGAGTAGGGGCATGACCACACCAGTGAACGTCACCGTCACCGGGGCCGCGGGCCAGATCGGGTACGCGCTGCTCTTCCGGATCGCGTCGGGCGCGATGCTCGGCCCCGACACCCGCGTGCGGCTGCGGCTGCTGGAGATCCCGCAGGCGGTGAAGGCTGCCGAGGGCACGGCGATGGAGCTGGACGACTGCGCGTTCCCGCTGCTCGACGGCATCGACATCCACGACGACCCGGCGGCGGGCTTCGCGGGGACGAACGTGGCGCTGCTGGTGGGGGCGCGGCCGCGCGGGCCGGGCATGGAGCGCGCGGACCTGCTGGAGGCGAACGGCGGCATCTTCCGGCCGCAGGGCCGGGCGATCAACGACGGCGCGGCGGACGACGTGCGGGTCCTGGTGGTGGGCAACCCCGCGAACACGAACGCGCTGATCGCGGCGTCGAACGCGCCCGACGTGCCGAAGGACCGGTTCACGGCGATGACGCGCCTGGACCACAACCGCGCGCTGTCGCAGCTGGCGAAGCGGGCCGACGTGCCCGTCTCCGAGGTGCGCCGGGTGACGATCTGGGGCAACCACTCGGCGAGCCAGTACCCGGACGTCTTCCACGCCGACGTCGCGGGCACGGCGGGCGCGTCGTTCGCGCAGGACGACCCGGCCTGGCTGGAGGACGACTTCATCCCGACCGTCGCCAAGCGGGGCGCCGCCATCATCGAGGCGCGGGGTGCCTCGTCCGCGGCGTCGGCCGCCAACGCGGCGATCGACCACGTCCGCGACTGGGTGCTCGGCACGCCCGACGGGGACTGGACCAGCGCCGGGTTGTGGTCGACCGGTCAGTACGGCGTGCCGGAGGGCCTGGTGTCGTCGTTCCCGGTGACGTCGTCGGGCGGCGCGTGGGAGGTCGTGGAGGGGCTGGAGCTCGACGAGCTCTCCCGGGCGCGCATGACCGCCAGCGTGGCGGAGCTTGCCGAGGAGCGGGACGCGGTGCGGGCCCTCGGCCTGATCTGACCTGTCGGACGCCCGATAAAGAGCGGCGGGGCGTCGGTGGGCCCGCATAGGCTTTCCGGGCCATGATCGACGCCCCTGCCGCCCGCGCGGACCACGACCTGACCACCCCGGCCGCCCCCCACGACGACCCTGCCCGTCGCCTCGACTGGCGCCGCCTGCGGGGGCCGGTCGCGGCGGTCGCGATGGTCGCGCTCACCCTCGGGGCGGTCGGTGCCGCGCTCGGCACGGTCGTCGCGGGTCGGCTGGCCGAGGACCCGACGACCGGGCTGCTCCTGCTGCTCACGCTCTGCGTGGTCGGCGCCGCCCTGTTCGACACGGCCGGGCAGGTCGTGTGGGCGGGCGTCGTGGACCGGGCCGAGGGTCGGCTGCGGGGCGACCTGCTGACGGCCGCCCTGCACCAGCCGCTCGCGACGCTCACGGAGCAGGCGGTGGGCGAGGTGCTCGACCGCGTCGACGACGACACGCACGCCGTCGGCACGCTCGTGCGCCGCCAGCTGTGGGGCGCGGGGCGCACGGTCGTGGGCGTGGTGCCGATGTGGGTCGTGGCCGGGCTCACCTGGTGGCCGGCGTGGGCGCTGTTCCCGGCGCTGGGGGTCCTGGCCGGGTTCCTCGTGCGGCCGATGCTGGGCGAGATCGCTCGCCGCAAGGTCGTCGAGGAGGCCGCCTGGACGGACCACGCGGCGA
Source organism: Isoptericola sp. NPDC057191 (assembly GCF_042670225.1). Classification (NCBI taxonomy): domain Bacteria; kingdom Bacillati; phylum Actinomycetota; class Actinomycetes; order Micrococcales; family Promicromonosporaceae; genus Isoptericola; species Isoptericola sp. NPDC057191. Next base: position 3,116 of record NZ_JBHUWC010000124.1, read on the forward strand.
CGTTCGAGGAGTCGGTCGCCGCGCGCGACGACCTGCGCACCAGCCTGGGCCAGCCGTTCGCGGTCCGCCGGCTGGCGCAGCGCTCGGCGGACGTGCACCGCAAGTTCGCGGCGGTCGTGACGGTCGAGTCGAAGATGCTGCGCCGTGCCGGGCTGGTCCTGGCGGCCCTGCTCGCGGGTGTCGCCGTGACCGGTGCCGCCCTGGCCTCGGGCGGGGAGCTGCCCGTCCAGGACCTCGTGACCCTGTTCCTCGTCACCGCCATGTTCGTGGGCCAGGTGGACAACCTCATCCACCACCTGCCGGACATCCAGGAGGGGCTGGGCGCGATCACGCGCATCAAGCAGATGCTCGGTGTCGAGCCGGAGCCGACGGGCGGCCGCGACCTGCCCGACGGGCCGGTCGGCATCGAGCTGCGCGACCTGCATTTCTCCTACGCCGAGGGCACCTTCGCGCTCCAGGGCGTGAACCTGCGGGTGCCGGCAGGCCAGACCGTCGCGCTCGTGGGCCGCACCGGGTCGGGCAAGTCGACGCTCGCGTCCCTGCTCTCGCGCGCCGTCGAGCCCGAGCCGGGAACGGTGTTCCTGGGCGGCGTCGACGTGCGCGACCTGGACCTGCAGAGGCTGCGTGCCGCGGTGGGCGTCGTGACGCAGCGCACCGAGATCCTGGCCGGGACGCTGGCCGAGAACATCGCGCTCTTCGCCGACGTGCCGCGCACGGACGTCGAGGCCGCGGTCCGCGAGCTGCGCCTGGACGCGTGGGTGTCGGGGCTGCCCGACGGTCTCGACACCCTGCTCGGCCCGGGCGGGACGTCGCTGTCCGCAGGGGAGGAGCAGCTGGTGGCGTTCGCGCGCCTGCTGGTCCGCGACGTGCAGGTGGTCGTGCTCGACGAGGCCACTGCGCGCATGGACCCCCTCACCGAGGCGCGGGTGGTGGCGGCGTCGGAGCGGCTGCTCGCCGGACGGACGGGCGTGCTCGTCGCGCACCGCCTCACGACCATCGAGCGTGCCGACCTGCTCGCGGCGCTGGACCACGGTCGCGTCGTGCAGCAGGGCCCGCGTGCGCGGCTCGCGCGCGAGGACGGGCCGTACCGCGACCTGCTGCGCGCGAGCGACGTCGCGGACGCCGGAGCCCTCGCGCCCGCCGACCCTGCGCCGGCCGACGACCTGCCCGCGGACGACCTCGCCGGCGACGCGCCGGTCGCGAGCGCCGGGTCCGCCGAGGCCGTGGCGACGGCGCTGACCCCGACGACGCACGCCGTGGGCGGTCGGCGACGCCGGGGCGCGCCGCCCGAGCTCGAGGACCCGGGCGAGGGCCCGAGCCTGGCGCGCGGCGTGCTGCACGCGTTGTTCGTGCGGCCCGCCTGGGGTGCGCTGGGTGCCGCCCTGTTCCTGGTGGCGAGCCTCGTCTCCGCGCAGGGCGCGCTCACCGGCTTCCTGTGGGGCCGTGCCGTCGAGGGGCTCGACGACGGGTTCCCGACGGCGCTCCTGGTGTCGTTCGTCGTGCTGCTCGTGGTGGCGCCGCTGGCGCTCGCCTGGGCGCTGTTCGTCTACCCGCGGTGGTGGGTGGAGGTGCTGCTGCGCGTGCGGATGTCGGTCATGGCCGGTCAGACGCGGCAGCGGCGCCTGCGCGCGACGCCGCCGGGCGAGGTCGTGGCCAGGTCGATGGACGCCGACCGGTTCGTGCGGTACGCCGACCGCTGGGTGGACTTCGTCAACGGCCTCGTGATCGCCGGCGTCACCGCGCTGCTGAGCGGCTCGTGGCTCGCGGGCGGCGTGCTCCTCGCCGTCATGGTCGTCTCGGCGGCGGCGTCCGCGATCGGGCGGCCGATCGCCGGCCGGTCGGCGACGCGCTCGTCCGCGGCGCGCGCCCGGTTCGGCCGCGCGCTCGTCTCGACGCTCGACTCGGCCCGCACCGTGAAGCTCGCGGCGCGCACCCCCGAGGTGCACGCGCACCTGCGGCAGGTGGACGGGGGGCGTGTGCGGGCGGCGATCTTCGAGCACCGGATCCAGGCGGCCCTCGACGGCGTGCCGATGATCATGGTGCAGCTCGGCGTCGTCGCCGCGTGGGCGGGCCTGCTCACGGGCACGTGGGGGCTGGCCACGGCGCTGCTGGTCGCGAACGCGGTGAACGGCTTCGGGTGGTTCGGCGTCGTCGCGGGCGCGGTAGTGACCGAGGCGCCGGGCACCCGGTCGTGGCAGCGCGCCACGGGCCGCTTCGCCGCCGGCGCCGACCTCATGGACGTGCCCGCCGGCGTCGACCTCCTCACCGGGGCGGCGCCCCTGCCGGCGGCCGGCCCGCGCCAGACGCTGGAGCGGCTGCACCTGGAGGGTGTCACCGCGGTGCACGACGACGGCACGATCGGCGTGTCCGACGTCGACCTGGAGGTGCGGCGCGGCGAGCTCGTGCTGCTGCTCGGGCAGGTGGGCTCCGGCAAGTCGAGCCTGCTGTCCGCGCTGAGCGGCCTCATGGAGCACACGGGGAGCATCCGGTGGAACGGGCGCGACGTCACCGACGCCCAGTCGTTCCTGCGCCCCGGGCAGGTGGCGCACGTGGCCCAGGTGCCGCGGGTGCTGTCGGGCACGTTCACCGAGAACGTGCGGCTCGACCACGAGCGGGACGTCGACGGCCCCGTCGCGGCGGCGCGGCTCGGGCAGGACGTCGCCGAGGCCGGCGGGCCGGACGCGCTCGTCGGGCACCGCGGCGTGCGGCTCTCGGGCGGCCAGGTGCAGCGGCTCGCGCTCGCTCGGGCCCTGGCGACCGACGCCGAGCTGCTGCTCGCCGATGACGTGTCGAGCGCGCTCGACGCCACCACCGAGATCGAGCTGTGGGCGTCGCTGCGCGAGCGCGGCACCACCGTCGTGGGCGCGACGTCGAAGCGCGCGGCGCTGTCGCGCGCCGACCGCGTCGTCGTCCTCACGGACGGGCGCGTGGCGGAGGTCGGACCCTGGCACGAGCTCGCGCCGCGCTGGAGCCACCTGGCCGGCTGACCTGGGTTGTGGGTACGAAAAGGGCGGGAATCCTCGACGGGATTCCCGCCCTTTTCGTACCCACAGCGGGCCGGGGCGAGGCCTTGCTGCAAGGTTGCAGCAACGGTACAGTCGCGGCGGGTCGCGATTCGCGCGCCCGGACGACGAAGGAGTCCTCCTCATGCCCCGTGCTGCCCAGGCCCTCGCCCACCGAAGGCGTCCGACCCGCCGCGCGGCGGCATCGCTGACCGCCGTCGCCCTGACCGTCCCTGCGCTGTCGGCGGGCCTGGCCGGCCTGGGCGTGTCGGCGGCCCCGGCCGCGAGCGCCGCGGACCGGACGGCGACCCTGGTCGGGAGCCTGCAGTCCGAGCTGGGCTGCGCCCAGGACTGGGACCCGACGTGCGCGGCGACGGCGCTGACTCCCGCCGGCGACGGCACGTTCAGCGCCGAGGTGGACCTGCCGGCGGGCAGCTACGAGTACAAGGTGGCGCTCGACGGCGCCTGGGACGAGTCGTACGGCCGCGAGGGGACGGACAAGAACGCACCGCTCGTGCTGGAGGGCGACGCGCGGGTGCGGGTCACGTACGACGACGCGACGCACCGGACCGCGCTCACCCCGCTGACGCTGGCGGGTGCGTACGACGACGCGGCCGACGCCGACCTCGTGGTCCCGCCGGTGCGCCAGCCCGGCTCCGACGAGCGGTTCTACTTCGTCATGACCGACCGGTTCGCGAACGGCGACACCGGCAACGACACCGGCGGGTACGAGGGCGACCGGCTGGCCACGGGCTTCGACCCCACGGACAAGGGCTTCTACCAGGGCGGCGACATCGCCGGCCTGCGCCAGAACCTGGACTATGTCGAGGGCCTGGGCACCACGGCCATCTGGCTCACGCCGTCGTTCCTCAACCGGCCCGTGCAGGGCACCGGGGCGAACGCCAGCGCGGGCTATCACGGCTACTGGGTCACCGACTTCACGCGGATCGACCCGCACCTGGGCACCAACGACGAGCTGCGCGCCCTGATCGACGAGGCCCACGCCAAGGGCATCAAGGTCTACTTCGACATCATCACGAACCACACGGCGGACGTCGTCGACTACGCCGAGGGTGAGTACGGCTACGTCGACCAGGCCACGTCGCCGTACACGGACGCCGCCGGGAACGTCTTCGACCCGGCCGACGTCGCCGGCAGCGACGACTTCCCGGCCATGGACGCGGCGACGTCGTTCCCGTACACGCCGGTGATCGCGCCCGAGGACGCGGACGTCAAGGTGCCCGCCTGGCTGAACGACCCGACGCTCTACCACAACCGGGGCAACTCGACGTGGACGGGCGAGTCGGTCACCTACGGCGACTTCGACGGCCTGGACGACCTCATGACGGAGGACCCGCGCGTCGTGCAGGGCTTCGTCGACGTCTACGACGACTGGGTCGACCTCGGCATCGACGGCTTCCGCATCGACACGGTGAAGCACGTGAACCCGGAGTTCTGGGAGTCGTGGTCGGCGCAGGTCATGGAGCACGCCCACGCCCAGGGCAAGGACGACTTCTTCATGTTCGGCGAGGTCTACGACGCCGACTCCGCCAAGACGTCCCCGTACGTGCGCGACACGGACATGAGCTCGGTGCTCGACTTCTCCTTCCAGGCAGCCGCGACCAGCTTCGCGAGCGGCAACAGCGCCCGCGGCCTGGCGAGCCTGTTCGCGAGCGACGACCGGTACACGACGCCGACGAAGTCCGCGTCCGCGCTGCCGACGTTCCTCGGCAACCACGACATGGGCCGCGTCGGGTACATGCTCGCCGGCACCGACGAGCCGCTGGCGCGCGACGAGCTGGCGCACGACCTCATGTACCTCACCCGCGGCCAGCCGGTGGTCTACTACGGCGACGAGCAGGGCTTCGCCGGCGCCGGCGGGGACAAGGACGCGCGCCAGACGCTGTTCGCCACCCAGGTGGACGAGTACGCCGACCAGCCGCTCGTCACGGGGGAGCGGGCGGGCAGCGTCGACCGGTACGCCACCGACGCCCCGCTGTACGAGCACATCGCCGAGCTCGCCGCCCTGCGCGAGGCGCACCCCGCGCTCGCGACGGGCGCGCAGCTGGAGCGCTACGCCGAGAACGGTGCGGGGATCTACGCCTTCAGCCGGGTGGACCGGGACGAGAAGGTCGAGCACCTGGTCACGGTGAACAACGCCGCCGGGGCCAAGAGCGCCACCTTCACGACGCTCACCCCGGGCGCCACCTACGACGTGCTGTACGGCGACCTCGGGGGCGGCGCCGCGACCCTGACCGCGGACGACGCCGGCGAGGTCACCGTCACCGTGCCGGCGACGTCGGCCGTCGTGCTGCGCGCGGACCGCACGGTCGGCGCGGCCTCGGAGGGCACGCTCGAGGTCGCGGTCCCCGCGGCCGGCGCGGCCGTGACGGGGACCGCGGCGGTCGCGGCCGACGTCGACGACGACGCGTGGGCGGAGACGTCGTTCGCGTGGCGTGCCGTGGGCACCGACGCGTGGCACGCCCTCGGCACGGCCGAGGACACCACGCCCCGCGTCTTCCACGACACGGGCGACCTGGCGGAGGGCACGCTGGTCGAGTACCGCGCCGTGACGCAGGACGCGGACGGCGACCGCACGGCAGCCTCGACCTTCGCGTCGGTGGGCGTGGACGTCTCCGGCACGGTCGGCGACGTCGAGCCGGAACCCGACATCGACCTCGTCACCGTGCCCGGCAGCCACAACAGCGAGATGGGGTGCGCCGGCGACTGGACGCCCGACTGCGAGGGCGCCCGTCTGACGAGGCGTCCCGACGGCGTGTGGGCCGGGACGTTCGACCTGCCCGCCGGGGACTACGAGTACAAGGTCGCCGTGAACGGCTCCTGGGAGGTCAACTACGGCGTCGGGGGAGTGCGCGACGGCGGCAACGCCTCGTACTCCCACGCGGGCGGCAAGGTCACGTTCTACTGGGACCCGGCGAGCCACGACTTCTCCTCGACGGCGCAGGGTCCCGTCGTCACCCTGGCCGGGTCGTTCCAGGACCAGGTCGGGTGCCCGGGCTCGTGGGCGCCGGACTGCCTCGCGACGTGGCTGAAGGACCCGGACGGCGACGGCACGTACACCTGGTCCACGGACGACCTCGCGGCCGGGGCGTACGAGGTCAAGGTGGCTCACGGCCTGAGCTGGGCGGAGAACTACGGCGTGGGCGGCGCGCGCGACGGCGCCAACTACTCCTTCAGCGTGGGTGACGGCGAGACGGTGGCGTTCTCGTACGACCTCGCCAGCCACGTGCTCGAGATCGGCGTCGAGAACCCGCCGCTGCCGGGCACCGGCCAGCAGGCGGCGCACTGGGTGCGCGAGGGCCTCCTGCTCGCGCCCGGGGACCTCGGCGCAGGCGACGGCTGGACCCTGTGGACGGCGCCGGAGGGCGGGCTCGCCGTCGTCGACGGCCAGGTCCGCGGGCCCGACGGCGGCGACCTGCCGGCGGGCGCCGCGTCCTACGACCTCGCCCCGGCGGGGGACGTGCCCGACGACGTCGCGCGCGACTTCCCGGCGCTCGCCGGCCACACGGCGCTCGCGCCGGTGGGCGACGACGGCGAGCCGCTCGACCGGGCGGTCGTGGAGCGGCTGCTGACCGGCCAGCTCCTGGTCACCCGCGCGGCGGGGGACGGGCTCACCGCGGCGACCGGGGTGCAGCTGCCGGGGGTCCTCGACGACCTGTACGGCGACGCGGCGGCACGCCGGACCTTCGGCGTCCGGCTGCACCCGAGCGGCAGGTGGGCGTCGTTCGCGCTGTGGGCGCCGACGGCCCAGGACGTCGACGTGCTGGTCTGGCCCGCCGGGCGCGACCTCGGGGCCGACCCGGAGCGGTTCGACGCCGCGCGCGAGGCCGACGGCTCGTGGACGCTCGACGGCAAGCGGGCGGCGAAGAAGCTCGCCTGGGAGGGCGCCCGCTACCGGTACGCCGTGCGGGTGTACGTGCCGAGCACGGGGAAGGTCGAGACGAACGTCGTCACCGACCCGTCCTCGGTGGGCCTCACGCTCGACTCGACGCACTCGGTGGTCGTCGACCTCGACGACCGGCGGTGGCAGCCGAAGGTGTGGCGCACCACGCCGCAGCCGGTGGTGGCGCGCGCCGTGGACCAGACGATCTACGAGCTGCACGTGCGGGACTTCTCGATCTCGGACGAGACGGTGCCGGCCCGGGAGCGTGGCACGTACCTCGCGTTCGCGCGGGGACGCTCGGACGGCATGACGCACCTGCGCGAGCTGGCGGACGCCGGTCTGACCACGGTGCACCTGCTGCCGACGTTCGACATCGCGACGATCCCCGAGGACCGCGCGGCCCAGGCGACGACCGGCGACCTGTCCGGCTACGCCCCGGACTCGCAGGAGCAGCAGGCGGCCGTGGCCGAGGTCGCCGCGCGCGACGGCTTCAACTGGGGCTACGACCCGCTGCACTGGTCGGTGCCCGAGGGCTCGTACGCCGTCGACGCGGAGGGCGGCGCGCGCGTGGCGGAGTTCCGCACGATGGTGGGCTCGCTGCACGCCGCCGACCTGCAGGTGGTGCTCGACCAGGTGTTCAACCACACCGCGGCGAGCGGGCAGGACGCGAAGAGCGTGCTCGACCGGGTCGTGCCGGGCTACTACCAGCGGCTGGACCCGGCCACGGGTGCGGTCGAGACGAGCACCTGCTGCCAGAACGTGGCGACGGAGCACGCGATGGCCGAGAAGCTCATGGTCGACTCGGTCGTCACGTGGGCGCGCGACTACAAGGTGGACGGGTTCCGCTTCGACCTCATGGGTCACCACAGCCGAGACAACCTCCTCGCGGTGCGCGAGGCGCTCGACGCGCTGACGGTGCGCAAGGACGGCGTCGACGGCTCGGCGGTCTACCTGTACGGCGAGGGGTGGAACTTCGGCGAGGTCGCGGACAACGCCCTGTTCACCCAGGCCACGCAGGGACAGCTCGGCGGCACCGGCATCGGGACGTTCAGCGACCGGCTGCGCGACGCCGTGCACGGCGGGTCGCCGGTGGACGGCGCGTCGCGGTTCACCCAGGGCTTCGGCACGGGGCTGTTCACCGACCCGAACGGCCGCGAGGCCAGCGAGGGTGACGCGGGCAGCGTCAACGACGGCTCGGACGACGAGCGCGCCGACCTCGGCCACCAGACCGACCTGGTGCGCCTGGGCCTGGCGGGCAACCTGCGGGACTTCGCGTTCACCGCGTCCGACGGCGCGGTGACCCACGGCGAGGACCTCGACTACCGGGGCGCCCCCGCCGGGTACGCGGACTCGCCGGAGGAGGTCGTCACCTACGTGGACGCGCACGACAACGAGACGCTCTTCGACCTGCTGACGCTCAAGCTGCCCCGGGACACCTCGATGCCCGACCGGGTGCGGATGAACACCGTCTCGCTCGCGACGACGGCGCTCGCCCAGACCCCGTCGTTCTGGCACGCCGGCACGGACCTGCTGCGCTCGAAGTCGCTGGACCGCAACTCCTACGACTCCGGCGACTGGTTCAACGCGATCGACTGGTCGGGGCAGGACAACGGTTTCGGGCGCGGCCTGCCGCCGGCGGCGGACAACTCCGCTGCGTGGCCGGTGATGGCCCCGCTCCTGGCCGACCCGGCGCTCAAGCCCGCCCCGGCGGACATCGCGAGGGCGTCGACCGCGGCGCGCGAGCTGCTGGAGCTGCGCTCCTCGACGCGACTGTTCCGGCTGGGCAGCGCCGGACTGATCGAGCAGAAGGTGTCGTTCCCGGGCTCGGGCCCCGACGCCACCCCGGGGGTGATCGCCATGGCCGTGGACGACACGGTGGGCCGGGACGTCGACCGCCGGCTCGACGGCGTGCTGACCGTCTTCAACGCGTCGCCGGACGCGGTCACGCTCGACCTGCCGGCGCTGCGGGGCCGGGACTACCGCCTCTCGGCGGTGCAGCGGTCGGGCGGCGACCCGGTGGTCCGCGCGACGCGGTGGGACGCGCGGTCGGGGAAGGTGACCGTGCCTGCACGGACCGTCGCGGTGCTGGAGGA